>PGXR01000129.1 GCA_002839245.1 Spirochaetae bacterium HGW-Spirochaetae-7
CCTGAGCACCTTGAGCTCGCCCATCACCCGCTCGCTTCGCTTCTGGTCGTTCCAGAAGCCAGGTTCGCCGGATTGCGCTTCCTTTGTCTCTATCTTCGAGCGTATCGTCGCGGCGTCAAAGACGCCCCCAAATTTCGGCTACTTCTCGCTTGAGTTCGGCTATCGGCGCCGCCAGTTCTTCGATCATGGTGTACTCCCATCGTGGATTTTAGCAATTGCTCCACCCGGCATGACAGGGTCACGCCTTTTCCGACGAGGCCCTGACTATCACGCGCCGCCACTTGTTTTCCTTGAGTATGGAAACGGCCAGGCGGCCATCGACCGGATACTGATACATCCGGACGGTATCATAATAGTCGGTAACCTTGTCGATATCGCGCTTGAGAGCCGCGACCTGTTTTTCGCTCGCCCTGGCACTTTCGAAGCATGCGCGCTGCACCTTCTCGAAGCCGTACTGAGGCAAGAGCGCGTAGACTGCGGCGCGGGAATCCTCGCCTCCGAGATCACAGACGACTGACACGAACATGGCGTATGGTATACGAAGCGCTTGGCACGTGTCAAACGCGGGTAATGGCTTGAATGTGCACCAAGCTCTTGCATTCAAGGCGTTTTTCCTGCATTATCCGCATACGCCTACGGAATCTTACACATCATAAGGAAATTCACTTGATCAATGTCAGCGAACTGAAGCTCGGTTTTGGCGAGCGCATCCTGTTCAAGGATGTCAACCTTAAATTCGTGCCGGGCAATTGCTACGGCATCATCGGCGCCAACGGATCTGGCAAGTCGACCTTCCTCAAGGTACTGTCCGGGGAACTCGAGCCCGATTTCGGCCAGGTGTCGTACCCGCCAAAGCTTCGCATGGCGGTGCTCAGGCAGGACCATTTCGAGTTCGAGGGCGAACGACTCGTCGACGTCGTCATCCGCGGCTACGACAAGCTATACTCCATCATGAAGGAACGCGAAGCCGTCTACGCCAAGGAAGATTTCAGCGAGGCCGACGGCATCCGCGCCAGCGTGCTCGAAGGCGAGTTCGCTGAAATAGGCGGCTGGGAAGCCGAGGCCCAGGCTTCCATCCTGCTGTCCGGACTCGGCGTTCCCGAACCGGACCACGGACGGCTCATGCGAGAGGTTCCCGAAAGCCTCAAGGTCCGCGCCCTGCTTGCCCAGGCGCTTTTCGGAACCCCCGACATTCTCCTGCTCGACGAACCCACCAACGGCCTCGACCTGGACAGCATCACCTGGCTCGAGGATTTCCTCATGGATTTCCAGAACATCGTCATAGTAGTGTCCCACGACAGGCACTTCCTGAACTCCGTCTGCACCCAGATATGCGATATCGATTTTGGATTCATTCGACAATATCCGGGCAACTATGACTTCTGGTTCAAGGTGAGCAGGATGCTCCAGTCCCAGCTCAAGGACCTCAAGAAACGCCGCGAGGACAAGATCAAGGACCTGAAGGAATTCATCCAGCGCTTCGCGTCGAACGCCGCGAAGAGCCGGCAAGCGACGAGCAGGCGCAAGGTGCTGGACAAGCTGGAGGTCGAGGACCTCCAGCCGACGAGCAGGCGCTTCCCGTGGGTCGGCTTCAAGCCGGACCGGGACCCCGGCAACAACGTCCTGGCCACCAGGGGCCTGACCAAGGTGGAAGACGGCAAGGCCGTGCTGTCGAAACTGGACCTGGTCGTCAACCGCGGCGACAAGATAGCCTTCGTCGGCAAGGAGCACCTGTCCAAGACAGCCTTCTTCAGGATCATATCCGGGGAGGACAAGGAATTCTCGGGCGATTTCACCTGGGGCCAGACGATGAGCACGGCGTATTTCCCCAAGGAGAATGCCGTCCTCTTCGACTCCGACGACACGATAGTCGAATGGCTCAAGCGCTACACCTCGAGCGACGACGAGACCTATATCCGCTCCTTCCTCGGCCGGATGCTGTTTTCCGGCGACGAAGCGCTGAAACCCGTTCGCGTCCTGTCCGGCGGCGAGAAGGTCCGATGCCTGCTGTCGAGGATGATGCTCCAGGCGGCGAACTGCCTGATACTCGACGAGCCGACGAACCACCTCGACCTCGAGTCCATCACCGCGCTGAACAACGGACTCATGGAATTCCCCGGAATCATACTCTTCACGAGCCACGACCATGAATTCGTCAACTCGATCGCCAACCGTGTCATCGAGTTCTGCCCCGGCGGCGTCATAGACCGCATGGTGAACTTCGACGAGTACCTGAAGGACGACCAGGTCAAGGCTCTCCGGGACCAGTACTACCACGGACACGTTGTAGCAGAAATCTAGCGAACGCGGACTTCGCCGCGTTCGCTGCCCGCAGATCAAGCGGACTCGCGAAGCTCGCCGCTTATCTGCGGGGCTTGGCTGAGGGCTTGTCGGGAGCATGATGGCCGCTCGCGGTGCGAGGCGGCATCCTGGGCTTGTCTGCGGCAGGATGACCGCTCGCTGCGCGAGGCGGCATCCTGTGGGAGGCGGCATCCTGTGGGAGGCGGCATCCTGCGGGAGGGGTGGTCTGCTTTTTCAACCCATCCGGCGTATCAGCCTCTGGTAAAACTCGACGCCCTTGGCAAGCGAGGCGACGGGAATGGCCTCGTTGACCGCGTGCATGCTGGCGCGTTCGGCCTTCGAGAGCTCGAACGGCGAGAAACGGTAGACGGTCGGCGATATGCGCGAGAAGTGCCGGGCGTCGGTACCGCCCAGCACGACGTACGGTGCGACGATGGCCTGGGGAAACACTTCCAGGATGGTCGCCGAGAGGACATCGATGGATGGCCCCGACAGCCCTGACACCGGCGAGGGTTCCCCCGGAAGCAGCGTACGCATCTCCACGAGGTCGTCGTGCAGCACTTTCCTGATCCTGTCGAAGGCGCCTGCCTGGGTCTGGCCCGTCGCCAACCTCACGTTGACCACGGCCCGGGCCTCGGTCGGGAGGATGTTCATGGCTTTCGAGCCCTCGAGCATCGTGACGGCGGTCGTCGTCCTGCATATGGCGTTGAGCTCGCCTCCGAGCCTGCCGAATGCGAAAAGCAGCAATGGTTCGAAAAGCCACAGGTTGGCGAGCACGAGACGCAACCCGAACGACGCGTGGGGAGCCAGATGCGAGAACATCACTCTGGTGGCTTGGGGGAAACGGGCCGGGAACGGCCTGGACTCGAGCCTGATTATTGCCCTGGCGAGTCTCCATGAGGCTCCGCGCCTGGTCGGCGTCGACGAATGGCCGCCCGGGCTACGCACCAGCAACTCCAGGTCGGCAACGCCCTTCTCGGCAACGCCGACCATCGCAAGGGGTTTTGAGACGCCGGGGAAGACGCCGCGTACGACGGCACCGCCCTCGTCGAGTACCAGTCCGGGACTGACGCCAGACGCTTCGAGGTGGCTTACTATGGATGGAGCACCGTTGCCGCCGACCTCCTCGTCGTGCCCGAACGACAGGTATACGTCGCATCTTGGCGCGAAGCCCTGGGACAGAAGCGATTCGACGGCCTCGAAGGCGCAGACGAGGGTGCACTTCGTGTCTATGCTGCCGCGACCCCAGACTTTGCCGTCGTGGATGTCGCCCGAGAACGCGGGCCTTTCCCAGCCTTCGTCGTTAGCGGGTACGACATCGTAATGCGCCATCAGCACGAGTGGTCGAGCCTCGCCGCCGCCCGCGCCTGAACCCTTCCAGCGGTACAGCATCGAGTGGCCGTCGATAATCGTACGCTCGAGCCGTCGATGCGTCTCGGGGTAGAATTCCGGGAGCATGTCGCGGAACGCCGAAAACTCCGCTCGATCCCAGCCGCCCGGGTCCGGGCTCGAGACCGTTTTTTTTCGAACGAGGGCCGACAGGTGCCCGGCAGCGGCGTCGGCATCGACGGATACCGCTGCCGTAACCACGCTGCCGGGCGCTTTGCCCGGTCGTGCCATTATGGCCCTCGCGAGGACCACGATCGCGATGGCCACAAAAATACCCAGTATCAGTATCGCCGTCATGAGCGCCCCCCAATGCCTCAGAGCATGTGTTTCCGGTACATGAATCTCGCGGCTCCTATCGAGACCAAGGCGCCTGCCGGGATCAGTATCCCCACCGGAAGCGACGGCACCACCGCGAACAATCCTATCATCAGCGCGAGCGGCGCCACCGCTATCTTCCAGTTCCTCGAGATGAACACTACGCCCAGTGCGCCGAACAGCGCCGGCAGCAGGTTGGCGAAGGCCGGCTTGAGCACCGGAGACTCGAGTACGGGGATGAGGTACGACATCATGAGCACACCGCAGACGAGCACGAGGTTGGTGACCAAAGACGAGGCGCCGACGGCGAGCGTCGAGATTATCTCGCCCTCCTTGGTCGACGGCTCCACCCCGGCCTGCTGCATGGCCGAGATCGCCGCAGGCACCTTGAGGTTGCTCAGGTTGCCGGTCACGAAGCCCAGGTAGGTACCGCCCGAGCCGAGCATCGGCGTGTACGTCAGCACCTCGATGATCGCTATCGGCCAGAAGACCATCATCGTCGGAAGCAGCCCCGCGACGAGCTTGCCCAGCGGCGGCCAGACGCCGAAACGAAGCGATATAGCGAGCGGAACGCCCTGGGTGATTATTATCGCCGCGACCATCCAGAGGCGACCGTTGCGGTGAATCGTCTCGGCGTAGGACTTCGTTTCATTCTTGTTTCTGACGTTCATAGCGAGCCCCCCTTGAGCGCCAGCGAATAGATGGCCGCCACCGCCATGCCCGCGATCATGCTGACGGGCATCGCGTAATTCTCGAGCTTCGACAGCCCCGTCTTCCTGATCAAGAGGCCGAAGGTCGCCATGACCGCCGCCGACGAAAGGAGCGTCAGTATCGAAACGGCACCCCCGCCGAGCGAACTGCCGAGGAATGCCGAGATGAGGCCCATGAACATCGCGGTGATCAGGAGCCCCGACCATTTGACGTCCCTGATCTGGGCCTTGTGTATTCCCGACTGGATGCCCTTGGCGAAAAAGGTGACGAGTATCATCGCGAAGACAGAGCCGAGTGACATGGCCCAGGCTATCGCGGAGAATATCTCCCGGTCCACGATGGACCCCTTGATGGTGGAATCGAAAGCCTGCGCGGCCGTCTCGGCCGCGGGCAATTCGTAGGTTATGGCGCCGACGACGCTGAGCCGTATCCACGGCAACGGCAAGCCGAGCGATCCGGCCAGCGTCAGTACGGCGAGCAGGATGGCTATCGACGGTACTATCGAGAATATGCCGCTTCCCATCAGCGCCTTTTTCATCACCGCCGTACCTATGCCCAGCCGCCGGCCTTCCTTCCAGGCTTGCGAGATGAATACAAGGCTCTGGACGGTCACGAACAGTGCCACGAAAGCGCCGAGAGCGAATAGGAAGGGACTGTTGCGGATGTCGTCCATGCGGGTGGCTCCTTTGCAGTAGCGTCATAGGATGCGGAAACGGGGAGTCGAATGCGGAAACGGAAGGTCGATGTATACCCCTGCAGACCGGGGATGTCAATAAAATTCGGCCGCATGCACCTATGAGGATGCACGCAAGTCTTGTGGAATGCCGGTTGCGGATTATAGTTGTACCCAGGCAACAGGTTGCGGTCGGAGGTTCTCATGCGTGGTCAGTTCATTCATCGCATCGTCGTGGGCGCCTTCTTCACGATGGCCATGTCGTTCACGGTCGCGGCGGCTTCGGGGCAGAATTTGCCGGATGCCGCGGTCAAGTCAGGATTCAGGAAGGCATCCGGCAAGCATGTCGGAGAGTTCTCGATACGGACATTGTCAGGATCGAGCGTCGGCACGGCCGAATTGTTCGGCGCGCCCGCCCTTTTCCATGTTTTTTCCGCCGCGACCGATCCATCCGGCGAGGGACCGGCGCTGGTCGCCGCGCTGAGGCAGGCGACGCTCGGCGCGGAAATCTACGTGCTCAGCCTCGAAGCCCGCGAGAGCATCACCGGCATAGTGGCACGGTCGGGCCTGGGACAGGCGTTCGCCGCGGGCGACGCGAGGACCGCGATACGCGCGCTGGGCAGTCCCGCCGCGCCGGCATGGATATTCGTGGCGCCCGGAGGCGACCTGGTCGCCTACAGGCTCGGCAGGCTTGAATCCGAACCGGGAATGGAAGCCATTCGTTCTCTCGTCGCCGCGTACCGGACAAGCAAACCGCCGGCCGGCATGCCAGTGCCATCCGCATTGGCTGCCGTCCCGTCATCAGGGACCGCCACCCGGCCTACGGTCGCGCTCAATGCCGGGGTCACCGACTCGTCATTCGCGCAGGCCATCGAGATCGAGACCGTGGCGGAACTCAACATGGCCAGAACCCAGCCCGGGACCTATGCCGGTCTGCTGCGCGAATACCGGAAATCCATCCGTGGCATGTATTTCGAACGCCCCGGCGAAGTCACCGTCGTACTGAACGAAGGAGCAAAGGCCGTAGACGAGGCCATCGCCTTCCTCGAAAGGCAGAAGCCCGTTTCCGCGCTTTCGCTTTCAAGGGGTTTGAGCCTGGCCGCCATGGATCACGCTAAAGACCGGGGCAGGACTGGCCAGACTGGTCATGGCGGTTCCGACCGCAGCACCATGGACACGCGCATAAAACGATACGGAACCTGGAAGAAGACCGCCGGAGAAAACATTGCCTACGGAGCCGTAACCGCGAGGGATATCGTCATCCAGCTGATAGTCGATGACGGCGTACCTTCCCGGGGGCACAGGAACAACATATTCAATCCCGAATTCCTCGTCGTCGGCATCGCTTTCGGCAGCCATCCCGGTTACCGGACGGTCTGCGTCCAGGATTTCGCCGGTGAATACGAAGAACGCTAGCCGGCCTGTTCCATGGCCTTCTTCCACGCTCCCAGGATACGGTCGATCCGTTCGTCCATGATGCCGTCGGCGGCCATCCTGGCCGGATCGGCGCGGCGCCATGCCACCGATTCGGCGAGTCCACGTGATAGTGGAATGGTCGTCCTGAACTCGGGAACCAGCCGCTTGACCTTGGCGCAATCGAATACGGAGCTCCAGGCCTTGTCGCCAAGGAGCCGCTCTCCCATGGGGGGGTCTACCCTGGCGATGAATTCCGACGGAACATGTACGAGGCGCGGGCCGTCGCCCGCGGAGATGCCCAGAGCCGTGGCCACCGCATCGTGGATTTCGTCCCAGGTAAGAACCTCGTCGCCCGCGATCGTGTAGGCTTCGCCTATGGATTCGGAGCGGCCGAGGAGCCCGACCAAGCCGACGGCGAAATCCCTCGCGTGGGTCAAGGTCCACAGCGATTGCCCGTCGCCTGGGACGACGACTTCGCGGCCGGCGATCATCCTGGCCGCCACCGTAAAATCCGACGACACGAAGGCCGTGGGAATCCAGGTCTGGCCGTAGGTATGGGATGGTCTCACGATGGTCACGGGAAAGCCGGACCTGTTCCTGGCCTCCATGAAGACCCGTTCGCAGGCGATCTTGTCGCGGGCGTACTGCCAGTATGGGTTGGCAAGGGGTGTATCCTCGTCTATCACGTGCCGTCGCGGTGGCTTCTCGTATGCGGAAGCGGTGGATATGAAGACGTACTGCCCCGTCAGGCCCGAGAAAATTGCAACGGCCCGCCTGGCCGATTCCGGCTCGTAGCACAGGAAGTCTACGACAGCATCGAAGCGCATGCCGCCAATGGCCCGGGCGACGGCCGCCATGTCCGCAACATCAGCCAGGATGGCCGTCGCGCCTCTCGGCGACGGCCGAGTACCCCTCGAAAGCACATGAAGCTCGATGCCCTGTTCCAGTGCTTCGTTCGCGCATTCGGAGGATATGTTTCCCGTTCCGCCCAAGAAAAGTACACGCATTATGACCACCTCCGACTGGGAGTATAATTGACAAAGGCTGATATATCAGTTAAACATCAAGGTATGCAAGACGTTCATGAGGCAATTGCGCCCCTGCCCTTCTTCCTCAAAAGCTCGCAAGGCGCAGCGGGTACGCCTTTGCGCGAGCAGGTATACGCCCACCTCAAGCTGATGCTCAACGCCGGCCAGCTTGCGCCAGGCGCCTTCATCGACCTGAATACCCTGGGCAATGATCTTGGACTTTCCAGGACTCCCCTGCGCGACGCGCTCTTGCGCCTCGAGGCCGAAGGTTTCGTGACGATACACTCCAGACGAGGCGTCGTCGTCAATCCCCTGGATTTGACCGCGATACGAAACTCGTACCAGCTCCTTGGCGCGCTGGAGGCCTCGGCAATAATCGAGACAGGACCCGTATTCACCGCGACTGACTCTGACTGCATGAATGAACTCAACGAGCGAATGAAGGCCTCGCTCTCGATCGACGATTTCGACGATTACTACGCCGCCAACCTTTCCTTCCATGACGTGTACATACAGAAAAGCGCCAACGCCGAGCTCAAGCGTACGGTCCGTATACTCAAGGAGCGCTTGTACGATTTTCCGAGGCGCGAGGCTTACCTGAGCGAATGGGAATACAAGAGCCTCGAGGAGCACGCCGCCATCGCCGCCATGCTTGGCTCGAGCGACTTTGCCGGGGCGGCGGCGTACGTCCGCGACGTCCATTGGTCTTTTGCGGTGCAGGAACGCTTCATCATGGCCTACTATTTTGCCCGCGAGACTGCCTCCGGGGTACGTCGTTGAGCTACCATTCCAGCGGCTCAGCGGTCGGATTGGCTTTCGACGTACGGCGGCATTCGGTTCACGACGGCCCCGGCATACGAACGACCGTTTTCATGAAGGGTTGTCCGCTGTCATGTCCATGGTGCCACAATCCTGAAGGCCTGAGCTTCTTGCCCGAGCTCGTTTCGAGGCCTGAGCGCTGCCTCTCTTGCGGCGCTTGCGACGCAACCTGTCCGAATGGCGAGGCGGGAACGGACGGCTGTACCC
>PGXR01000130.1 GCA_002839245.1 Spirochaetae bacterium HGW-Spirochaetae-7
TCCCAGGATGCCGCCACCCTCCACCCAGGACAGGCAGCGCCTGAACGACTCGGTGTCCACGCCCGAGCGGTCGATGGGAATGGCGTTCCAGATCGAAGCGAGATAACGATAGATTCCTTTTTCGAGGTTCTCCTTCTTGCTCAGCGCGGCCAGCTTGGTGGACGGCACGAAAGTGGCGAGAAGGGGCGCCTCGAGGAAGTTGATGTGGTTGGTCACCAGGATGGCGGGACCATCCAGTGGCAGCCGCTTGAGTTCCTCGATGTCCAGCTTGCACAACGTCCTGAGGAGGTTTCGAATGATGGCGTTCATGATAACGGCGTCCAGGCTCATTTTATCGGTATGTCCTTTCCGGCGAAGGTGGCATCGCTGGTCGCGTTCAGGCCCAGGTTCCTGAGGCCCGCCTCGTCGCCCGGCCCGGGGAAATGGGACAGGTGCAGCTCGCAGCCCTTGAGCTGTTTCAGGGCTTCCATCGCTGCCTGCGCTGCCGGATTCATGGCTGCGGATACGGCGAGGGCGACCAGGGCTTCGTCGAGGTTGAGGCTCTCGCTCTTGCGCTCGAGGACGTGGAGCTTGAGCGTGCGGATTGATTCCGTGACTACCGGCGGAAGCAGGTGTATCGTGTCCGGTATGCCCGCCAGGAGCTTGGAGGTGTTCAGCACCACGGCGCTGGCCGCGTGAAAAAGGCTCGAGTTCTTTCCGGTGATTATGCGGCCGTCCTTCAGCTCTATCGCGGCGCCGCAGAAGATGCCGTCGTGGCCCTTCCTGCCCGCGGCGGCCTCCATGGCAGCCTCCCTGGCGGGCGTCACCACGCGCCGGTCTAGGCAGCTGGCGTCGAGGCTTTCCATGATGGCATCGACCCTGTTAAGCGTCGCCGTGTCGGCTATGCCCAGCGCGTATTCGCCCGCTATCCTGAAACGGCGGCGTATCACCTCCTGGCGGGCCGCTTCCTTGCACGCTTCGTCGTCGACGATGCCCGTGGCGATGCGGTTGACGCCCATGTCGGTCGGCGACTTGTATATCTGGCCGGTGCCCATCCTCTGGAGCATGCGGCTGAGTACCGGGAACACCTCGACATCGCGGTTGTAATTGATGGAGACCGCGCCGTAGGCCTCGAGGTGGAAAGGATCCACGCAGTTGAAGTCGCCGAGCTCCGCGGTAGCCGCTTCGTATGCCACATTGACCGGGTGCTTGAGCGGAAGGTTCCATACGGGGAAGGTCTCGAACTTCGAATAGGCTGCGGGCCTCCCGGCCATCCTGTCGTGGTAGAGCAGGGTAAGGGCGGTCGCCAGCTTGCCCGAGCCCGGGCCGGGACCGGTTATGACGACTATGGGTTTCGTGGTCGGTACATAGGCATTGGCGCCGTAGCCTTCGGGGCTGACTATCAGGTCGACGTCGTTGGGGTAGCCCTTGGTGAAACGGTGCGTGAAGACCGGCACCCCGAATCTCTCGAGCCTGGTGCGGAACTGGACGGCGGCCGGCTGCTCGTCGAACCGCGTGATGACTACGCCGGCGACGCCGACGCCCCACTCGGCCAGCTCGTCGACGACGCGCAGCGCGTCGGCGTCGTAGGTTATCCCGAAGTCGCCTCGCAGCTTCTTGCGTTCTATGTCGCCCGCGTGTATGCACAGGACGACCTCGGCCCGGTCCTTGAGGCGCGCAAGCAGCCGCATCTTGACGTTGGGGTCATAGCCGGGCAGGACCCTGGCGGCATGGTAATCCCACAGCAGCTTGCCGCCGAACTCCAGGTACAGCTTCTCGTTCCTGTCCGCCCGTTCCAGTATGAATGACGCCTGTTCCGCCAGGTACTTGTCGTTGTCGAATGCCTTGGTTTCGGTCATGGTCGCTCCTCGCCTCTGTGGGGCATAGTAACCCGAACCGGGCGGGAACTTGAATGCCCCCCGAGGCGGCAATGGTCCGCCTGACGGCTTGCGCAGGTCGTATGCGGCACGTATCCTTGTACCTGATATCTGGTATCGGGGGCGGTGCACGTCGGGCTGCTATTGGAGATCCCATTGAAAGTTGAGCGCGTGATCACGGTACCGGTATCCGACAAGATGTCCTATGGCGTCGGCAATCTTGCCACGGGCATCGCCATGCAGATACTCGGCACCTACCTCGTATTCTATTCGACTGCCATCCTGCACCTGCCGGGCCGATTCATCGGCATGGTGATGGGCGTCAGCATCCTGTGGGATGCGGTTACCGATCCGGTGATGGGCTACGTATCCGACAGGACCAGGTCGAAGCGCTTGGGCAAGCGTCATCCCTACCTGATAGCCGGTGCCGTGGGAATAGCGCTGACCAACTACCTGATCTGGAACATCGCGCCGGCATTGAGTCCCGGCGTCAAGCTGGTGCTGATAAGCGCTTGCATCCTGTTGTTCAAGACCTTCATGACGATCTATGTCACGCCCTATACGGCCCTTGGCGCCGAGCTCTCGGTCGACTACTACGAGAGGACGTCGATACAGGGAATCAAGTCAATCTTCTTCATCCTGGGCCTTGCCTTCGTTTCGGTCGCCGGCATGTACGTCTTCTTCAAGCCGTCGCAGGCCTTTCCCGTCGGCCAGCTCAATCCCCGCGCCTATTCGATGATGGGATCATGGTCGTCAATAGTCGTCGTTCTGGCCGCGGTTTGGTGCTTCGTCGCGACCCTCAAGTACGTGCCCCTGATCCGGACCCGCGACCGGGCTCCCGAAGGCGCAGTAGCGCCTGGCTTCCGCTCGGCGATGTCCCACGCCTTCGGCAACAAGCCTTTCCGCAAGGTCGTGTATTCGTACACGTTCAGCAACCTCGCGTCCGCGCTGATGGCGAATCTGGGGATGATAGTCTTCACGTACACCTTCGGGCTGGGAGGCGACAGGATAGCCGCGATCCTGGCCGTGCAGTTCCTGTTCGCGATCCTGTCGCAGCCGGTCTGGATGGCGGTGTCCACCCGTTACGGCAAGATGCCCGCGCTGGTGCTCGGCTTCTGCCTCGGCATCGCCGGCAGCGTCTGGTTCGCGATCCTGGTGATTTTAAACGGTTCGGTGCAGGACAACGTGCTAGCGTTCATGCCCTTCGCGCTGTGCGTCGGTTCGGGGATAGGAGCCCTGTTCACCCTGCCCCTGTCGATGGTGGCGGACACGGTCGACCTCGACGAGGCCGGCGGCGGCACCAGGAATGAAGGCGTCTACTTTGGCTCGCTTACCCTTGTGTACAAGCTGTCGCAGGCAGTGGCCATCATCGTGATAGGGGTCATGCTCGACATCACCGGCTTCGACTCCTCCCTGCCGCGTCAGGCTTCCTCGACCCTGGTCTCACTTGGGATGATCCTGGGCCTGGGCGGCATAGCGAGCTTCGTGGCAGCCATAGCCTGCCTGCGAGGCTACGACCTCACCGAGAAAGCCGTCGAAGACTGCCGCGAGCAAATCGCCGGGCGGAAAAGAACCGGCATCGTCTAGATACCCCCTGAGAACAGGGAAGGGACGGCAGGAAACCATCGCGGGTCGCCTGTCGTCCCTTCCTCAGCCCACTCCTTTTTTATATATCGGCGAGCACGAGGCCCCTGGATTGAATCAGGGGCGATTTGGGTTACAGTATCTCGCGCTTGGTTTCACGCTCCAGCAACGCCTTGAGTGTGGCGGCGGGGTTCTTGCGCTTGCCGAGGAGTATCATCGCGGCGATGATGTACGGCTTGTAGCTGGCCTCGCGGTAGGTATCGTCGCGGTAGCGGTCGAATACGCTGTCGGCGACTTCTCCTGCCTTGCACGATACGCCGGTGATGTCGGCGGGCAGGCAGTGCATGTACAACGCCTTGCCACCGCGGGTAAGCTTCATCTTCTGCTCAGTGCACTCCCAGTCCTTGAACTTGGCGTTGTTGGCGAGGCACTGCTTCTCGAGGTCCTTGAGGCCGCCCTGGTCGCCCGCGTGCAGGAGAGGGACGCGCTGCAGCATCACGTCGTACGGTGCCCAGCTCTTGGGATAGACGATATCGGCGTCCTTGAATGCCGCGTCCATCGAGTTGACGTGACTGAACGATCCGCCCGACTCCTTGGCCTGCTTCTTCGACAGTTCGACGACGTCCGGTATCAGGTCGTAGCCTTCGGGGTGGGCCAGGGAGACGTCCATGCCGAAGCGGCTCGCCAACCCGATGATGCCCTGGGGCACCGACAAGGGTTTGCCGTAGGAAGGAGAATAGGCCCAGGTCATCGCCAGCTTCTTGCCCTTGAGCTTGTCGATTCCGCCGAAGTGGTGGGCCAGGTGCAGGATGTCGGCCATGGCCTGCGTGGGATGGTCGATGTCGCTCTGGAGGTTGACGACGGTCGGCCTGTCGGGAAGCACGCCCGCGGCGACGCCTTCGTCAAGCGACTTGGCGACTTCCCTCTGGTACTTGTCGCCCTCGCCAAGGTACATGTCGTCGCGTATGCCGATGGCCTCGGACAGGAAGCTTATCATGTTGGCTGTCTCGCGGACGGTCTCGCCGTGGGCGATCTGGCTCTTGCCCTCGTCCAGGTCCTGGACGTAGAGCCCGAGTAGGTCGGCGGCGCTCGCGTAGGAGAAGCGCGTGCGGGTAGAGTTGTCCCTGAAGTTCGAGACCGCGATGCCAGAGTCCCAGATTTTGGGGCTGATGTTCGCCTCGCGCATGGCGCGGAGCGCGTCGGCGACGAGGAATGTCGCATCGAGTTCATCGCGGCTCTTCTCCCAGGTCAGGAGAAAATCCTTGTGGTACATGTCGATTTTTTTCTTCGACAGTTCATTGATGAGTTTCTGGATTTCACTGGTGTTCATTTCTTCCCTCCGATAGTCTTCGATTACGTCCCTCAGGGGGACCATTTTCCCGTCTTTGACGACGGTAGCGCAGAAACTGGGTGATGCGAAGGATATGGGATCCTTGCGGAATATCGCCTTCAACGCGTCGCGAAGGCCGGGGCCTCTGCCCTTGATCATAGTTTGCCCATGGCGCGCAGGACCCGCTCGGGCGTGAATGGCCAGACGCGGCACCAGGCGCCGACGGCGTCGTGTATCGCTATCGATATCGCCGGCGCGGCGCTGTTGAGCGATATCTCCGATACGCTCTTGCCTCCGAACGGCCCGACCTCGTCCTCGACCGGCACGAACTCCACGTGGAAGTCGTCCGGCACCTCGAAGATAGACGGAATCTTGTAGTCCGTGAATCCCAGGTTGAGCGGCCGCCCCTGCCCGTCGTACAGCATCTCCTCGTACAGCGAGTGGCCGACCGCCTTCATCACGCCTCCGTAGATCTGGCCCATGGCCAGGGCGGGGTTTATCGGCGTGCCGCAGTCCTGGTAGGCGTGGAAACGCCTGAGCTTGACCTCGCCCGAGCGCACGTTTACCGCTGCCTCGACGAAGTGGGCGCCGTACGGGAAAGCCGCATGCTCCGTCTTGAAATTGCCGAAGCCGACCAGGTCGCCGTGGCCCTCTCCCTGGGTGGACATGTGGGCCAGCTTGGCCAGGCTTACCTCGCCCGACTTGCCGCGCACGATGCCGTGCGGGACTATCTTCAGGTCGGATTCCGCCTCCCCCAGGATACCCGAAGCCACCTTGATGCACTTGTCCCGAAGGTCCTCGGCCGCCCTGACGGCGGCATTCCCCGAGAAGTAGGTACCGGAGCTTGCGTAGGCGCCCTTGTCGAATGGCGTGGTATCGGTGTCGCCGGAGACCACCGTGACGTCGGCCATGTCCAGCCCGAGGATCTCGGCGGCGGCCTTGGCGGTGACCGTGTCCAGTCCGGTGCCGAGGTCAGCGCCGCCTGACAGCATGAGGAGGGTCCCGTCGGTCAGCAGCCTGAGCTCGGCGTTGGCCGAGTCCAGGCCGGGCAGCCCCGAGCCCTGCTGGATTATCACCGCTCCGCGGCCTACCTTCCAGTCGGGGCCGGTCGGGGCGGGCTTCGGCTTGTCCCATGCGAAGGCCTTGCGGCCGCGGGCTATCATCTCGCCCAGGCCGCATTCCCCCAGGGTCACCGGAGACCCGGGCCGGCCCTCGCCGAGACTCCGCAGTATCTCGATGCGCGAACCCGAGCGCACGCGGTTCTTCTCGATCAGGTCAAGCTGGTCCATCCCGAGTTCGGCGGCCAGCTCGGCGAGCGCCGTCTGGAGGCCGAATGAGCCCTTGGGCGCGCCGTAGCCCTGGTAGGCGCCGGCCGGCGAAAGATTCGTGTAGTACGTCTTGACCTCGAAGCGGGCGTTGTCGCAGAGGATGAGGGGCAGGCTCTTGGAAACGGCGTTCATCGGGACAGTCAGGCAGTGCTGGCCGTAGGGGCCGGTGTCGGCGTCGACCTTCATCTCGATCGCGGTCAGCATCCCGTCGCGCCTGGCGCCAAGCTTGACCGTGACCTCCATGCCGTGCCTCGTACGGCTCGTCATGAATTCCATCCGGCGGTCATAGCGGAAGAATACCGGTCTGCCCGTGGTCCAGGCCATGTAACCGGCCACGTCCTCGAGGACGATGTCCTGCTTGGCGCCGAAGCCGCCGCCGACCCGCTCCTTGATGACGCGAACCTTGTTCTCCGAAATGCCTATCGCCCGCGAGACGATCCGGCGAACGTGCCAGGGCACCTGTGTCGAGGCGTGTATCACGAGGCGGCCCGAATCGACCTTGGCGTAGACGACGTGGGGCTCGAGGGGCGTGCACTGCACCCGCGTACCTATGTAGGTACGTTCGATGACGACGTCCGCCTCGGCAAAACCCCGCTCGACGTCGCCGATGCCGTCGGCCACGCTTGCCGCGAGGTTGCGGTGAGGGTCGGCATGCAGCGGAAACTGGTAGACGATGGGGTCGTCCCTGCCGTCGCCCTTGACCGAACTGCCCGAAGGCGGGTCCCCGACGACGTAGGTCACGTCGCCGTGATGTACTATGGGCGCGCCGGGCGCCTTGGCGTCGGCTATCGAAAGGACCGGCTCCAGTACGTCGTAAACGACGACTATGGCCGCGATGGCGGCCTCGGCCTCCTCGGGCGTCGTGGCGAGCACCGCCGCGACCCTGTCGCCGACATGCCGCACCTTGCGCGGGAACATGCGCTGGTCGTAGGGGCTCGGCTCGGGGTAGCCCTGGCCTGCGGTCGTGTAGACCTGGTCGGGGCAATTCTCGTGGGTGAGAATCTCCACCACTCCGGGCATCGAGCGGGCCTTGGAACAATCGATGCTTTTGATCCAGGCGTGGGCGTGAGGCGACATCAGGAGCTTGAGGTGGCAGGCGTCGGCATCGACCCGGTCTTCCACGAAGGCCCGTTCGCCGCGGACGAGGGTCGGGGCGTCGACCTTATCGCGGTCCTTGCCGACGTGCCTGAGGTCCGGCCTGAACTCGGGACCGGCAGGCTCGACGTAGGCAGGGTCGGCGAGGCGGCTGGCGGCTATCCTGGCCGCGTCGTAGAACTGCTCGTAACCGGTGCAGCGGCACAGGGTGCCTGACAGGGCGTCCTGCACTTCCGCGTGGCTCGGGCTCGGGCAGCGCTCCAGGAGTTCGTGCAGAGCCAGTACGACGGCCGGAGTGCAGTAGCCGCACTGGACGCACGAAGCGTCGACGAGGGCTTGCTGCACTATGGAAAGCTCGCGGTTCCTGGAATAGAAGTCGACGGTCGACACCGCGCTGCCGTCCGCCTGCGGCGCGAGGACCTGGCAGGAGTTGACGAGGCGTCCGTCGAGAAGGACCGCGCACAGGCCGCACGAACCCTCGCCGTCGCAGCCGTTGCGCACCGACACGATGCCTTTTCGCCGCAATGCGTCGCGGAGGCTCTCTCCGGGCTCGCATTCCCACGACACCGCCCGCTCGTTTAGCGTGAAGTTGACTTTCATGTGATTACCTCCGCGGCATGCAAGGTATCCGCCACGAGGGCGGCGCCGCGCAAGCGTTTATATTCCGCGCTGCCGCGCTGGTCGCCGATAGCGATAAGGAGGGGGAGCACTGCATTCTCGATCTCCGCTTTCGTCGGAAGCGGCTTGCCCTCGAAAAGCGCGGCTATGTCGAGCCTCAGGGCCGCGTGCGGGCCGAAGCCTCCGACGGCAACCCTGAGCCCGGCCACGCGGCCGGCATCGAGAACGAACGCGCAGGCCGCCGTGGCGGTCGCGATGTCGCAGGCGGTGCGGCTCGCCCTGAGGCTCGCCGCTCGCAGGCCCTCGCCAGGTGTCGGCTTCCCGGCGGCCGGAGAGCCGAGCGGCGCGGTAAGCGTCAGCGCGAGCCCCTTCGGCGCGGCGAGCCACTCCGCCAGCGGAACTACGGCCGAAGGGCGACCTCGTTCCCGGTACTCGACCGAGGCCCCCAGTACCAGCAGTATCGGCACGAGGCTGGCGCACGACTTGTTTGCACCCAGGTTGCCGCCGACCGTGGCCCGGTTGCGCGCGTTGCGGTTTGCCATCGAGGCGGCCGCCGCCTTGAGCACGGCCGGTACCGCTTCAGAATCGATCAATTCCTGGAACCTGGCGCCCGCGCCGATGCGCAGCGCTCCGCCCCGCCGTTCGATGCCGCGAGGCACGGCCAGCGCGACGTCAACGATCCGTTCGGGCTTGGCACGCGCGTCGAAGGCGAGAGCAAACGTTCCGCCGGCCAGGGCCAGGGAGCCCGGGACTGCCAGCAACTCGAGCGCCTCTTCGACGCCCGCGGGCCTGAAATATTCTTTTACCATGCGGCTTGTATCCCCGCTTTCGTTAGGAGGCGCTTGGCGCAATGATTGGCCTCGTCGCGTATGCGCTCCTCGTTGGCGCCCGTCAGGCGGCCGCCCTTGACGACGAACTTCCCGTCGACGATCAGGTGATCGACCCCGTGGTTGTACCCCGAGAACAGGAGCGCAGCGGCCGGATCTGAAAGCGCGCCGGCGTATTCCAGCTTCATAACGTCGAACATGGCTATGTCG
>PGXR01000327.1 GCA_002839245.1 Spirochaetae bacterium HGW-Spirochaetae-7
CATGGTCGAAATTCTTGTTGCTGAATTTTCCCAGGTACTTCATCTGGCGCTTGATGAACTCGTTGCGCTCGCGGCTCTTTTCAAGGAGCAGCTCGTATTCTTGATCCATGATATCAGTGTAACCCGGAAGCGTGCGGGATCTCAAGCGGAGGGAGCGACGGCTTGACGCGCCGCCTTCCGCATCCCGATGAACTCGTCGAATCCCCGCACCGAGGCGTTGACCACGTGGTCCTTTCGTATGCCGGCTGCTTCGATCACGTCGAGCGCCGTGGATACGTTCCCTACGTCCCGCCAGTAATGCGCGTCGCTGCCGCAGACGACGAGGGCGCCTTCCTCGGCGCATATCCTCGCGAGAGTGGCGCAGGGTTCGGCGCTTCCCGTACGGATCCTGAAAGAGCTGTTGTTTATCTCCAGCAGCTTCCGGCAGGCGACGGCTGCCCTGACCACTTCGCGCTGGTCGACCGGGAAAGCCGGGTTGCCCGGGTGGGAAATGGCGTCGACCAGCGGGTTGGCTATCGCAGCGACCATGGCAGCGGTGTTTTCGGCGAGGCTCCCCGGAGAGAAGCATACTTCGTGGAGACCGGCGAGCACGAAGTCGAGCCTGACGATGAGATAGGCCGCCAGGTCGAGCGAGCCCGCTGCATCGACGATGTTGGCTTCGATTCCTGAACCAGGGGTGTGTCCCTCCGGGCATGCCGGGTCCGTGGTCCGTCAGCACGAAGCCGGCGAGTCCCCGCCTGCGCGCTCCCCTGGCAAGGTCGTCGATCGTTGAGTATGCGTGGCCCGAGGCCAGGGAATGGGTGTGGGTATCGATTCGTATTTTCATGGTATTCATCCATGATCCTACGAATCGGCCCTGCGTGTCCAGCGAGTGTAAGAGTACCCTGCTACAGGAAATCTTCCCGCTGCGGCGTGAACGTATCTACTACGACGCTATCCTCTATGAAATGGACCGAGTGCAGCACGTTCGGGGCGACGTAGAACGAGTCCCCGGGGCCTAGCTTTTCTTCCCGCCCGTCAATGGTCAGGACAAGCGATCCCGAGACGACGTAGCTCGACTGCTCGTGGGGGTGCTTGTGCTCGGCGGCAACCTTGCCGGCGTCAAAGCGTACTTCGACCAGCATCATCTTGCCTCCGCGGACCATTACCTTCCTGCGGGCGCCTGGGAACAGTACGGTTTCCTGTACATCGATATTTCGTCCGACCATGATTCCTCCCGTTGTATGTATACCAGTATAGCATGTTCTAGTATGCGCGAAGGTACTGCCTGGGAATCCTGCGCGCGTTGGCCGGAAGGTTTCTCGAAGGCCAATATGGATCGCGGAGAAGCAGCCGACCGAGAGACACGGCATCGGCGGAACCATTGAGCAGGATCTGCTCGATCTGCTCGACGGTGGTGATCAAGCCCACAGCGCCGACCGGCAGGCCCGTCCCGTTTCGGATACGTCCGGCGAGGGCGACCTGGTAGCCTGGGCCCGCCGGCATCCTGGCCCGGGGGTCGAGCCCTCCCGACGAAACATCGACGAAATCTATGCCTTGCCCTTTCAAGCCTCCGAGCAGCTTTGCGCATTCGTCGACATCCCATCCTCCGTCTACCCAGTCCGTGGCCGATACGCGTATCAGGAGCGGCATTCCTTCCGGAATGACAGCCCTGACCTCGCGGACGACCCGTTCCAGCAGCCGACCTCGGCCGGCCAAGTCTCCGCCGTAGCCATCGGTCCGCGTAT
>PGXR01000131.1 GCA_002839245.1 Spirochaetae bacterium HGW-Spirochaetae-7
TGGCCACGGACGGCCTCGATGGCCGCCGCGACGGCGTCGTCCCGCTCGGATCCGTCGAAGTCGATGAATATCGCATAGTCGCCGGGTTCGTCGGGCACCGATTCGATCCTGGTCAGGTTGATGCCGGACTTCGCGAACACCTCAAGTACACCGAAGAGCGCGCCTGCCTTGTCGTCGGTGAAGAACACCGCGGAACACTTGTTGGCGCTGACGGCGTTTGCCGCTTCCTTGGCGAGCACGAAAAAACGGGTCCGGTTGCAGGAAGAGTCCTGTATGCCTTCCTTGATGATTTCGAGGCCGTAAAGCTCGGAGGCGAACCGGCTCGCGACCGCCGCGGCACCCTTGGGACGGTCCTCGGCGAGCATCCTGGCGGCACCGGCCGTGTCGAACCATTCGACGGCGTCAAGCTTGTTGCGTTCGAGGAATCGCCTGCATTGCGAAAGCGCCTGGATGTGGGAATACGCCGTCCTTATGTCACGGTGGTCCTGGCCGGGGGCGGCAAGCAGGCAATGGACGATGGGCATGTCTATGGCGGCGACCACCCGCAGCTGGGTCGTCACGAGAATCGAGTTGACCTGGCCCACGATGCCGCCGAGGGTATTCTCCACCGGCACTATGCCAAAATCGAGATCGCCGGACAGTACCGCGTCGAAGACCTGCGAGAATTCCTGGAACGGTATCGTAGCCGCTTCGGGGTCCCAGGCGCGGGCGGCCGACTCGCTGTAGGCGCCGTGCATGCCCTGGAAGCCGACGAGCTTGAGGGCACGGTCCTGTACAGCCTTGCTCTCAGCCATGATGCTCTTGTACAGGCCCGCGGTGAATTCGCGGCCGGCCAGGCAGCCGGCGCGCGTGGCCACCCTTTCGAGCACCTCGGCTTCGCGCGTGCGGTCGAGGGTGCCGGTCTTGTGCCGCCTTGTCAGGAGACCCTTCTCGAGCCGTTCGTCAAGGAGGGCCATGATGCGCGTGTCGATCCTGTCGATATCCTGCCTGAGTCCTTCGAGTGTCATGATGGTTTCCTTTTCATTCCGATTGTACGGGCCTTAGCGCCCGCGGTTCCGCTTCCGGCTCCCCTGGAACGGGCCTGGAGCTCGAGGTCGGCAAGCACGACGGCGAGCGCCGCCTCCAGGACGACGGCTGCCCGCAAGGCGATGCAGGCGTCGTGCCTGCCCGGTGACGACAGTTCCCCTATGGCGCCGGTCTCGAAGTTCCAGGTATTCTGGACCTTGCGTATCGACGACGCGGGCTTCATCGCGACGCGTACCTGGAGTTCGTTGCCGTTGGTGATGCCTCCGTTGACGCCTCCCGAACCGTTCTTCGCAGTAGCGCCGTCCCCGGCGACTATGGGGTCGTTGTGCTCGCTGCCGCGCATCGCCGCCGCCGCGAAGCCGTCCCCGAATTCCACGCCGCGAACGCCGGGAACCGCGAAGAGAGCCTGGGCGACGAGGCCCTCGACTGACCCGAAGAACGGCTCGCCGAGCCCCGCCCCCGCACCTTTGACGCGCAGTTCGACAATGGCGCCTACCGAGTCGCCCGAGTCGGCGGCCTCGCGTGCGGCGGCCGCTACGTCGGCCTTCCCGCCGGCCTCCAGTATCGTCGTCGAGAACGTGGCCCCTGTAAGCAGGCGCTTGGCCACGACCCCCGCGGCAACGAGGCCGGCGGTCACGCGGCCGGAGAAGTGGCCCGAGCCCCGCGGGTCAGCGAAGCCGTCATAGCGGATTCTGGCGGTATAGTCCGCGTGGCCCGGGCGCGGCATCGCTGAGAATGGCGCGTAGTCGCCGGAGCGCTTGTCCTCGTTCCTGAAGACGATGCACAGCGGCGAGCCCGTCGTACGGCCGTCGTATAGCCCCGACAGGAACTCCGGGACGTCGGCCTCCACCCGCGGAGTCGTGCCGTCCGCGCCTGAGCGCCTGCGGGCAAGGTCCGGCTCGAAATCAGCCTCCGAAAGCGGCATTCCAGCCGGGACGCCGTCAATGACGACGCCTATCGCCGGCCCGTGGGACTCGCCCAGGATTTCTACCCGCAACAGCGTACCTATCGCATTCATGGCATCCTCCTAACAAAGTCGCGCAGCTCCTCGAGCGGAACCGGTTCTATCCGGACGTCGCCTATTGCCATCGGCATGGCGAAGAGCACGTCCTGCCCGAGGCGCTTCTTGTCGCTCGCCATGGCAAGCGCGACTGCGTCGCGGAAGACCGCCGGCGACAGCTCGCTGGATTCGGGGGAGGCTTTCCTTGCTTCCTCGAGGCTGACCGGCATGCCCAGCTTCCGTAGCAGCGCGATGATGCGCCCGGCATCGTCCGGCGATCCACCGCGTTCGATCGCCAGGCCGAGCGCCGCGGCCAGTCCGGTCGCGACGCAGGCGCCGTGAGGCAGGCAGGCGATGGCTTCGACGCCGTGGCCTACGGTATGCCCGAGATTCAGCGTGCGCCGCTTCCCCGTCTCCCGCTCGTCCGCCTCGGCGACGGCCGACTTGAAGGCTATCGAGCGTCCGATGATGGGGCCGAGCGCATCCCTGTCGATGACGCCGTGAGAGTCGACCGCGCGCTCGATGGCCGACAGATGGGCATCGCCGTCGATGATGCCATGCTTGACGGCTTCGACGAGTCCGCAGGCGAGGTCGAAGTCGGGCAAGCCGGAAAGGAGTCCGGGGTCGACCAGCACGAAGCGAGGCTGGCAGAAGCATCCAAT
The DNA here is from genome assembly GCA_002839245.1 of Spirochaetae bacterium HGW-Spirochaetae-7. Classification (GTDB taxonomy): domain Bacteria; phylum Spirochaetota; class Spirochaetia; order Treponematales; family UBA12059; genus SZUA-370. Next base: position 2,689 of record PGXR01000131.1, read on the forward strand.
GAGGTTTTTCCAGCCGCGGAAGTCGATGCCGTTCTTGCCGCCGACCGACGCGTCGACCATCGCGAGCAGGGTGGTGGGAACGAAGCCGAAGTCGATGCCGCGCAGCCACGTGGAGGCGGCAAACCCTGCCAGGTCGGAGACGCTGCCGCCCCCGATGCCGACGACCGTCCAGTCGCGCCCGACGCCGAGTTCCAGGAAACGGCCGTAGAGGAGGTCGAGCGACTCCAGGCTCTTGGCCGCCTCGCCCCTTTCGACGATGGCGACGCGTCCGGGATCGAAGCCGGGAGGCACGAAGCCCGCCGTGAGCTCGTCGGCGACGATGACCGTCGTCGACGGCTCTGCCGAGGCGCCAAGGTCCGTGACGGAGGTGAACCGTATCGTCGAGCTTGCCGGCTTCACGGCGTATCCTCCGCGGCCAGCTCCGCCATGGTTCGCCGCATTACGGCGACCTTCCGCATCAGCCGGCCGAAGGCCTCCGGCGACAGCTGCTGGTCCTTGTCGCTCATCGCCGACGACGGGTCGATGTGGACCTCTATCTCGAGTCCGTCTGCGCCCGCGGCGACCGCGGCGAGGCTCATGGGCTCTATCAGCGAAAGCACGCCGGTACCGTGGGACGGGTCGACGAAGATGGGCAGGTGGCTTATCGTCTTGGCAGACGGCACTATCGAAAGGTCGAGGGTGTTCCTGGTGTACGTCTCAAAGCTTCGTATGCCGCGCTCGCAGAGTATGACGTTGGGGTTGCCCTCCGCCAGGATGTACTCGGCGCAGTTCAGCCATTCCTCGAGCGTCGAGTACATGCCCCGCTTGAGGAGTATCGGCCGGCCCGATTTTCCCGCCTCGCGGAGCAGCGAGAAATTCTGCATGTTGCGTGCGCCTATCTGCAGGATGTCGGCGTACTCGCCGACCCATGAGACGTCGCGCGTGTCTATCACCTCGGTGACGATTGGCAATCCCGTCTCGCGCCTCGCCTTGTCGAGTATCTTGAGCCCCTTGAGGCCCAGGCCCTGGAACGCGTACGGCGATGTCCGCGGCTTGAAAGCGCCGCCGCGGAGCATGTTCGCTCCGGCTTCCTTGACCGCCACCGCGGTGCGCACGAGCTGGTCCTCCGACTCGACGGCGCATGGCCCGGCGATGACGATGAAATCCACGCCGATGCGGAGCTTGCCCACTTCTATGACGGTTCTCTCGCCCCCCGGCTTTTGGCCGGTGAGCTTCAGATTCTTCATGCCGTACACCTTTCACCGGATCATCCGGGTACCTTTCACTTGAACAATCATCGCCCGAGGGCGTATACCAAGTCCTGTCGGGCTGCCACGAGTCCGCAGGAAGGATACCGCCATGAGCTCCCTGTCGTCGAGGGCGGCCGCCATCGAGCCGTCCCGCACCATCGCAATGAACCAACGCGCCCGCGACCTGTCGGCTGCTGGCCATGACATCGTCGACCTGACGGTCGGCGAACCCGATTTCCATCCCCCAGCCCACGTCCGCGAGGCCGCCGCCAGGGCGATATCCGGCGGAGCCGACCGATATACCCCGGTGGCCGGCGAAATCGCCCTCCGCGAGGCGATATCACGGAAACTGTCTCGGGACGCTGGACTCGCATACCCTCCCGCCGCCATCATGGTCTCGTGCGGCGCCAAGAGCGCCCTGTGCAACGCCTTCCTTGCTCTCGCCGGCCCCGGCGACGAGGTACTCATACCCACGCCCGCCTGGCTGTCGTACGCGGAGATGGCAAAGCTCGCCGGCGCGACTCCCGTTTTCCTGCCGACCTCCGCCGCCGACGGGTACAAGCCGCTTCCCGAGGCCATCGCATCCGCCATCACTGGCCGGACGCGCATCCTGGTCCTCTGCTCTCCATCCAATCCCACGGGCGCCGTCCTCGACCGCGCCGAACTCGAGGCGATCGCGGCAGTACTAACCCGCTTTCCCGAGGTCTGGGTGCTGTCGGATGAAATCTACGAACGCATCCGTTACGTTCCCGAGGTTCCGAGTCCCGCGTCGATAAAGTCGATCGCCGACCGCGTCATCGTCGTCGGTGGGCTGTCCAAGTCCCACGCGATGACAGGATGGCGGCTTGGCTTCCTCGCCGGCCCGAGAGCCGTGGTGGCCGCGTGCGTGGCCATACAGGGCCAAAGCACCACCTGCGCGCCGTCGATAAGCCAAAGAGCAGCAATCGCCGCCCTGGACGGCGACCAGTCCCCGGTCGAAGCCATGGCGGCGGCCTTCAAAGCGCGCCGGGACCGGGCGTACGCCAGGCTTGCGGCCATCCCTGGAATCAAGCTCCGCTCTCCTGATGGAGCGTTCTACCTTTTCCCCGATGTGTCATCGCTGTACGGCCTCTCCTGCCGCGGCAAGCGCATTGAATCCTCTGATGACTTCTGCCTCTACCTCCTCGAGCAAGCCGGCGTGGCATTGGTGCCAGGTTCGGCCTTCGGTGACGACGCCTGCGTGCGCTTGTCGTTCGCGGCGTCAGACGCCGCCATCGACCAGGCCTTGGGACGCATCGAGGCCGCGGTAGGCGCCTTGCGCAGCGCGGGCGTCGAGCGCTGACCAAGGTGCTCGCGCCTCAGGCAGCCGGGACTCGACCCAGGCTCACCCCGCCCGGCTGCGCCGCGAAGGAGCCCTACGCCGTATAGAGGAAATAAAAATAGAAGTTGTAGTGCGCGGGCGAATCGCCGCGTGGAAGAGGAGTTGGTACCTGTCGTCCGGTAGCCATGGACAAACCCTAGCATGGCCAAAAAAAAGAATCAAGTTACTATCGACAGTAACTTGATTCTTTTGATCGTACGGACTATTTCGTGGCCGATGCTCAGAGCTGGTCGGCGAACAGCTTCTCGATGGCTTTCTTGGGCAAGGCGCCGGGCTGCTGGCGAATCATCTTGCCGCCGTTGTAAACCATCAACGTTGGAATCGAAATTATGTTGAACCGGCCAGCCAGCTCGGCTTCGTTGTCGACGTTGACGTTGCCGACCTTGAGCTTGCCTTCGTAGGCCTTGGCCAGCTCGTCGACGTGCGGCGCTATCATCCGGCACGGCATGCACCATTCGGCCCAGAAGTCGATAAGTACCGGGATCGGAGACTGCTCAACCTCAGCAGCGAAATTTTTCGATGTCAGTTCAATTCCTGCGCTCATTGTCCGTTTCCTCCTGGGGTCGAGCGGTTGGCCCGTTCAGGGCGCACTCGGCTGTTTCAATGATAGAAGGTACATACTCGGGCGGGTCGATGTCAAATGGGGCACCACCGCACCGGTCACGCCTTGATGAAGGTCCCCTCGTCGAGCTCGTGGAAGGCCTGCGCCAGTTCCTCGCGCGTGTTCATGACGATGGGGCCGCCCCAGGCTATCGGTTCGCCCAGCGGCGGGGCGTGCACGAATATGAAGCGCGCGCCTTCTGGACCGGCTTCAAGGCGCGCCGTGTCACCGTCGCCCAGGAGCACGCAGGTTCCCGCATCATGAGAATTCAACGTACCCGAGAGGATGTACTGGAAGGCGGTACGGCCCGGTTCCGCTTCGAGCTCTATGGCCGCACCTGGAAAGAGGGTGACATCGAGGTAGACGGGGCTCCTGGCCACGCCAATGACCGGACCGCTCGCTTCGCCCCATTTCCCAGCAAGCACGCGGACCTCGCCGGAGCCGGTAGGCACTACGGGTACTTCGACGGCGGTGGCGCCGCGGTAGGCCGGTGGCCGCATCTTTTCTCTTCTTGCCAGGTTGACCCATAGCTGGAGCCCGTGGACGCCGCGCGGGGAGCGCTGTGGCATCTCCTCGTGGATTATGCCCGAGCCGGCACTCATCCATTGCAGGTCTCCCGGCCCGATGACCCCGCCGTTCCCGAGCGAGTCGCCGTGCCGCACCGAGCCTTCGAGCAGGTAGGTCACCGTCTCGATGCCGCGGTGCGGGTGCATGGGGAAGCCGGGCAGGTAGTCCGCCGGATCGTCCGAGCCGAACGCGTCGAGAAGGAGGAAGGGGTCGAAGCGCGCTGCCTCGTCGTGCCCGAATATCCTCTGGAGCTTGACGCCCGCTCCGTCGTAGGCTGTCCGCCCCCGGATAAAAAGAACCTCTTCGCGAAAGGCCATGTCGTTACCTCACTTGCCGAGCGCTTGTTCGATCGCGGCTATCATTTCCTTGCCGGCAGGTTCGGCCTTGCTGCCGAACCGGGCCAGGGTCGTTCCGTCCCTGCCGATGAGGAACTTGTTGAAGTTCCACGTAATGGCGCCGGGGAACGCCGTCGATATCGTCGGCGGTGAAGTCGTACACGGAGGGAGGACCGCCGTCCGCCTCGACGGTAAGGGCCAGTGTGGAGCACGAAGCCATGCCGAAAGCGATAGGACCTTGAAAGCCGCTCATTGCCGGACTCCTTTCAATATGCGGGAACATTCTTGAAGACTTCTATTACATGTAGAAGAAGATACGAACACGCGGCCTTGCCGGCAACAAGGCCCAAGCGCGTCTCGGAGCCGGCAACAAGGCCCCTGGCTCGTTTCCGGGACGACCACACGGCCCGGGGGTGCCTCCGGACCGGCGACCTTCTTCCGCGCTCCTTCATCGACCTTTCCGGAAACCTTGATTGTACGTCGATTTTTCGGTTGTCGTTTCCTGGCGCGATGTATACGCTAAAGCCAGGAAACGATGCGAAGGGGCGGTGCGATGCTTGTCGAGGATAAGGTAGAGCGGGGAAAATTCCATGCGGCGTTGCTGAGGCGGGACTCCACCTTTCTCGGCACTTTTTTCGTCGGCGTGAAGACGACGGGCATCTTCTGCGTCCCGACCTGCGGAGCCAGGAAGCCGAGGCTGGAGAACGCGGAGTTCTTCACCGAGATGAAGGATGCCTTGCGCTACGGGTACAGGCCGTGCAAGCTATGCCGACCGACGGAGGCCGCAAGACAGCCTCCCGAGGATGTCCTGCACGCGTTGCGCCTGTTAAAGGACCGGCCAAAGCAGAAGATCCCCGACGGCTGCCTGCGGGAGAACGGGGTCAGTCCCGAGATCGTCAGGAGATGGTTCAAGCAGAACTACAAGATGACCTTCCAGGCGTACCAGCGGATGCTGAGGATCAATACGGCGGTCCAGGAGCTCAAGCGGATGAAAACGGTGACCGATGCGGCTTTCGACTCCGGATACGACTCGTTGAGCGGCTTTACCTACACGTTCAAGCGGCTCGTCGGCGATGTTCCAGGCAAGGGGAGGGACAAGGCTACGATACTGCTCGAGAGGATTCCGACCCCGCTGGGTCCGATGTTCATAGGGGCGACCGACGACGGGATATGTCTCCTTGAATTCACCGACCGCCGGATGCTGGAGTCGGAGCTGGGTGACCTGCAGCGAAGGCTCGGCGCGGCCGTTCTCATCAGCGAGAACGGGCATACGAGGCGCCTGAAGCTCGAGCTGGACGAGTATTTCGCCGGTACGCGGAAACGGTTCGGGGTGCGGCTCGATACACCGGGCACCGATTTCCAGCGGAAGGTATGGGCATCCCTGATGGAAATCCCGTTCGGCGAAACGGCCTCCTACCAGGCCCAGGCCGAGAGGATAGGCAATCCGGCGGCGGTACGGGCGGTCGCTTCGGCCAACGGCCACAACCGGGTGGCCATCGTGATTCCCTGCCACCGCGTCATAGGCAAGGACGGAAGCCTGACCGGTTACGGGGGAGGGCTGGAGAGGAAGCGCTGGCTGCTCGAGCACGAAAGGAAGTACGGAGACGACTAGTTCCGCGGGGCGTCGAAGGCGCGGGAAGCGCCGCCGCTAGCTCTTCATGTATCCTTTCGCTGTCAGGAGCCCCTCGGCCGCCGCCAGGTCAACGGCACGCTGTACAAGCTCGCGGGGGAAGGGCCTGCCATCGCGCGAGAAGGGGCCGGGAGCCCGGGCTGCCCCGTCCCCGAAGGCCATGACTTGGTCCATGAGCTTGGCGGAATTGCCGAAGGCGTTGCCAGTGGGATAGCCCGGAACCAGGTCGAAAGCGCCGGCCACGGCGGCATCGACCTGTCGATCCAGGTCTCCGGTTCTGGTTCCGGCGGCTATCGCGGCCAATTGCGGCGCCAGCCAGTTGGCTGTGGACAGGAGGAAGCCGTCGTACGGCCCGCGCGGCTTGAGCCAGGACCGGTAGCCCGTCTCCGCGCCGCGGACGAGGAATAACCCGCCAAGGTCC
>PGXR01000328.1 GCA_002839245.1 Spirochaetae bacterium HGW-Spirochaetae-7
CAACGGCGGGAGCCACGTCGAGGAACATGCCACTCCCCTTCCTCGTGCTCACACGCGGTTTCGAGGACGCCAAGCCGATGGGTGTCGACGATCCGACGCCGCGTTCCCGCACGCTGTCGGCCGAGACGGAAAAGGCCATTGCCGGGCTTGGCTCGACCTTCGGCTCGACGAGCAAGGCGCAACGTCCACCCCTCACCATCTTTCCCGAGGACCTGCAATCAGGAGGCGGCGGCGAGGAATACGCGCTACGGTCTATCGTCAAGGATTTCCTTGCCAAGGGAAACTACCCCGAGGCGGCACGGCAGCTGACCCTGTACATGTCGCTGCCCCGCTCTCCGGTCAATTCAGGCAAGGCGCGCTTTTACCGCGGCCAGGCTTTGGCCATGTCCGGCACCTGGAGGGAATCGTTCTTCGACATGCTGCAGGCGCAGGATCCATACTACCTTGAGTCGTCAGCCTGGATAGACTACATCCTCGAGGAACTTCGTCGGCGCTGACGCCCGGCGCAGTCGGAGCTGCCGCCTGGCGTCGTCAGCGCTTGAGGTAGCAGGCGTCAGAAGCCGAAGCGATACTCGATGACATGGGAATAGGGCCGACCCGGACCGAATACGCACGAAGGAAAGTCGGGGCGGTTCGGGCTGTCCGGGAAATACTCGGCCTCCAGGCAGAAACCGGCATGCTTGTCGTATATTGACCCTCGCTTACCTCGGATATCGGCGAGGAAGTTTCCCGAGTAGAACTGGACCCCGGGCATGTCAGTGCGCAACTCGAGGGTCCTGCCGCTTTCCGGTTCTACCGCGGACGCTGCCATCACGAGCTTCGACCCGTCCCATCCGTCAATGGCAAAGCAGTGGTCGTAGCCCCCAGCGTCGGCTATGTCGAGGCCAATGGCCTTTCGCCTCCTGAAATCGAACGGCGTTCCGCCGACAGGCACCGGCTCGCCGGGTACGGGGATGAGGCTCGCGCCGACGCGGACATACCTTGACGCTGCAAGTTCCAGCTCGTGGCCGAGTATCGTTCCGTCGCCTTCGCCCCGCAGGTTGAAGTACGCATG
>PGXR01000132.1 GCA_002839245.1 Spirochaetae bacterium HGW-Spirochaetae-7
AAGGGCCGCGCGCGGGTACGGGGCGGCGGGGTTCACCGCCCTTGCCTTCGGCTACTCGTCACAGATCGTCGACCGCGTACCGGCAGGCGCCGGCGATAGTCCACTTGACGGCCTGGCTCTGGGCTGATCCTGGCGGCAAGTCTGCCATGGCGGTTGAACGATGCCATTGAACAAGGAGCACCACATGCAAGCGAAAAAAATCATAGCGCTCGTCGCGCACGACAACAGGAAAATCGACCTTGTGGGCTGGGTGGAATACAACTGGCGGTCGCTCCTCAAGCACGACCTGGTCTGCACCGGCACGACGGGCAAGCTCGTCTCCGAGACGATAGAGCGCAAACGGAGCACCGAGGGCGGGGCAGGCGCGCCGGAATCCAGCATCAGGTTGCTGAAATCGGGCCCGCTCGGCGGCGACCAGCAACTGGGCGCCCTCATCGCGGAAGGCGGAGTCGATGCGGTGATATTCTTCTGGGACCCGATGTCGCCGCAGCCGCACGACGTCGACGTGAAGGCCCTGCTGCGCATCGCGGTGCTATACAACATACCGATGGCCTGCAATCGCTCCACCGCGGACTTCCTGATATCGAGCCCGCTCTTCGACAAGCCCTACGTCCCCCTGGTCAAGGATTACAGCGCCTATATCCAGCGCAAGCTTTAGCTCAGTCCCCGTCCGCCAAGCTGCCCGCATGCGGCCATCAGCGCCCTGCCGCGCGGCGCGCGCACGCGGACGTCGAGACCGGCCGCTCGCAGCGAAGCGACGAACGCGTCGGCCTCGGTTTCGGTCGGGGCGCGGCCTATCGGGCGGGAGCCGGGGTTGTACGGTATCACGTTGACGAGGGCGCGCCCGACCCTGGCTACGAATGCCGCGACGCCGGCGGCCGCTGCGGGGCCGTCGTTGACCCCGGGGACAAGGCAGTAATTTACTCCGAGCGCAAAATTGCGCCGCGAAGGGAAAGCCGCCAGGGCAGCCGCGAGGGCATCCAGGTCGAAGACCCTGTTGACGGGCATCAGTGAGGACCGCGTCACGTCGTCCGGCGCGTTGAGGCTGACCGACAGCCCGAGCCTCCGGTAGCCGAGCGCCTTGAGCCGCTCGATGCCGTCGGGCAGTCCCGCCGTACATATGGTAACCCGCTCCTGGGCAAGGCCGAGGCCGGCCTGGTCGAACATCACCGCAAGCGCGCCGGAGACTCCGTCGGGGTTGTCCAGCGGTTCGCCCATGCCCATGAAGACGATGTTCCTGAATTCCCAGCCGAGCGCGACCCGGGCGGTGACTGCCTGCGCCACGATTTCAGCCGCCGACAGGTTCCTGGCCAGCCCGGCCCCGCCCGTCTCGCAGAATGCGCAAGCCATGCGGCAGCCGACCTGCGACGAAACGCAGAGGCTGGCCTTTCCGCCGGGCGACGGGATGAGCACGCACTCCACCGTCGCCCCGTCGGCGAGACCGAGGACGGCCTTGCAGGTAGAGCCGAATTCCCCTGCCTCCGACACGACCGTTACCGCCTCGAGGAGTCCGACCCGGAACCGCGGGGACAGGAGGCTCGCGTCGACCCGCGACAGGTGCGACTCCGGCTCCCAGCGCCCCTCGCGGAGAGCGGCGGCGTAGGCGCGGCGCAGGTTGGTCGCCTTGCCCGGCGAAAGGCCGGAGGCCGCCATGAACGCCGGGAATGTCAGTCCGAGGATATCCACCGCATCGCCGATTCCGTTCATGGGCAAAGCCGTGAACTGTCGCCGTCTATCCCGAGGAATCGTTCCACCCAGGGCTGGTAATTCCTGTCCATGAGCAGGGTATGTCGAATCAGGTAATCCTTGAGTGCCTCCGAGAAGATCGCCAGGCGAAGACCGGAACGTACCTGCCCCCTGTAGTCATCGAGGTCGCGCAGGAATCGTTCATGCGCGCGGGCGTGTTCGGCAAGCTCCGGGTAGGCCGCGGAAGCCTGCAACTGCTCCTCAAACGCGAAATGTTCGGCGAACAGCATGAAGATCCGTTCAAGGCCGATCTCGATATCGGCGCCGGGTCTGGCGACGACTTCGTCGATGCAGTCGACCAGGCCGCGATGCTGGCCGTCTATCATCGCGATGCCCATGGCGTATTCTGGCCTCCACTCGAATCCGAACGAAGCCTTGACCAGGGCAAGGCGCCTGTCCAGGATCTCGCGCAGCCGCCAGAGCAGTGTCGGCGTTTCCTCCACGACCGCAGCCTGGACCTCGAGCGCCGCGACCGGGCCGAGGCATCTGGAAGTAAAGGACCGCTCCATCCCGCAGACCACGGACTCCTCGCCAAAGACGTCGCCAGACCCAATCGTCTCCACGTCGTTGCCGCCGTAGATGATCGCAGCCTGGCCGGATACGAGCAGGAAAAAACTCGGGCATTCGGCCCCAGCCAGGGATTCACCTGCCCTGAAATTCACGACCCTGGAGGAGCGCGCTATTTCGTGCAGGCGAGAAAGCGAGCGCAATCCGGAGAATACGACCGATCCAGACAGTTCCGCCAATGCGGATTCCATCTTGTCGAGATCTTCGGCGATCATGCCGAGTCCGGGAAGCGTCGCGAACAGCGATGCCGGTACGGCCATGGCCTCGGCGTCGGTCGCCAGCCGGTAGGTAGCGGCGTATGACCGGCCGTCGACGGCTTCCTCGAGGCCCACCAAGGCGCCCGATCCGTAGGAAGCCGTAACCTCGCCCGAGGCTCCGAGCCGTTCCACCCCGCCGTCTATCGCCAGCCACGCGGCCTCCGCCGCCTCGCCCCGTACCGTGAGGGCGGCTCCGGCCTCCAGGCGGAGGCGTGGGGAAGCGGCCAACGCGGCTATGGCCTCGTCGCTCGCATCAGGAAAGTACTGCCCGAACGAACGTATCGCGATAGCCGGCACCCAATCGCGGCTTGCATGAATTAGGACGCTCGCCTCCCCGAATTTCGCCACCCTCCCGATCCGGCTGGTCCGGATGGCATCGACAGAATCGCCGTGGCTGAACAGAAGTTCGGCGGAGGCGTCATGATTGAAATCGGTCATGTCGCCATGGATCATGCCCCCGCCGACGTCTACTTTCTTCAGGTCGGCGGGCTCAAGATAGGCGGCCTTGGCGGCAGCGGCCTCGGCGGCGGTGATGCCCGGTGCGTCGTCGTCAGTGACCAGCGAATCGAGAACGGCGAAGGAACTAAGGTCGGCGAAATGGGCGTACGTCCGCGGCCCCCCTGCGCCCAGGACCCGGAAACGCATTATGGTCGTCTCGATTGGATGCGGGGACAACAGCGGTTCCACCAGCATGCCGTCGACATCGTTCCACCGGCCCAGCTCCAGGTCGCGGACGTCGAAAAAGCGGCCGAAGTCGCTTTCGCCGATCCCGCACAGCGCGCCGAGCTTCTCGGTCGCGGACCTCCTGACCATCGGAACGGCAAAATACGGTATCCGCCTGTCCGATCGCATGAGGCTCGTGAGCCCGACGAAATGGTCATCGTGGACATGCGTATGGAATATGCCCGCGAGGTCGCCGACACCAAGGCCGACCGCGTCGAGGCTCTCCTCGATATTCGGGCCGGCGTCGACGAGATAAGGCCGGCCCTCGTGGATGACCAGGCTACCCATGCATGGCCTGTCCGGGTCCCAGCCGTCCCCTTCACCCAGGTGTATCACGCAAAAATCGTCGCGGCCCGTCTTCGATTTCGGTAGCCTGTACGGAGCGCCGTACGACTGGCCTGGGCGCAGGTTGAGATCGACCTGTATCGCGTCGCCGTGATGGATGAACTCGTACCGGTTGACGCCAAGCCGGCGCAGGAAGACGCCGCCGCGCAACTCGACGATCGTCCCGTCCAGGATACGTAGGTCGAGCAGTTCATCGGTCCTCTTGAACGAACCGAAGGCGAATTTCCGTTTCATCCTGATGACCCGCGCGGCTCCTTCGGGGTCCTCGGGAGCGAGAACCGCGGGATCGGTGATGCCGTAGTTGCCGAGGTAGATGTAGCGGGCCTGGGCTTCGACCTGATCGCGCAGGCCTATGAGCATCGGCCTGATTCCGTGGTTGTTCGGATGCCCGGGTATCATCATGCCCTGGCGATAGAGCATCTGCAGCACCGGGAACTCGGCAAGGTTGGAGAACCGGCCGTTCTGGACCGGCAACTCCGAAAGCAGGATGGCATTGGGACCGGATTCGTACGGGACATCGCCGTCGGCGACTTGATGGATGACGCCGCCCTTGATGAGGAACTTGACGGCGTTCTCCGGACAGGCGCACAGGATCGAAAGCCCCGCCTCGGGAACGTCCACGACGGCGATTCCGTCCCCAAGCTCTATTTTTTTCATTGTCACCCCCGACAGCGCCCGTGCATACCAGTATAGCGCATATTCCATGCCGGCGTTGGCGAACTGGTTTCCCGGGCTGTTGGCCCCGACTTGCCTGCGAATCGGCTTCGGTGTAACAATAGGGACCGGACGGCGACGCCCGCCTGTCCAGGAGGAACAAGACAATGAACCTGAAACGATTCGCCATCGCGGCCGCCGCCGCCCTCGTCATCCTCGCCGGCACGGCCTGCGCCAAGCCCACTCCCGCCGCCATGGCCTCGGTCCCGACGATGAGCGCGGCCGGACTGCCCGACCTCAAGGGACGGACCATAGTCGCCGTCACCGAGAACGCCTACACCCCGCTCAATTTCGTCGACCCCAAGACCGGCCAGGCCGTGGGCTGGGAATACGACGCCGTCAACGACATCGCCAGGCGCCTGAACGCCAAGGTGGACTGGAAGCTCTCCAGCTGGGACCTGATGATACAGTCGGTGCGCGACGGCCAGTTCGACGTGGGCATGGACGGCATCACGATCAACGACGAGCGCAAGGCGCAGGTAGACTTCTCGTCGCCGTACATGGTGTCCCAGCAGTTCATGCTGGTCCGCGCCAACGAGACGCGCTTCGCCGACGAGAAGTCTTTCGCCGCCGATCCCAAGCTCCTCGTCGGAGCGCAGGCAGGCACGACAAACTTCTACGTCGCGGTCTACAACGTCCTGGACGGCGACGAGCAGAACAAGCGCATCAAGCTGTTCGAGACATTCGGCGCGACCGTGCAGGCCCTGCTGGCCGGAGACGTCGACACCGTCCTGATGGACGCCGCCTCGAGCAAGGGCTTCATAGGCGCCAATCCCGGCAAGCTCAAGACGGTCGGCAACCCGCTGGGGACAGAGGAGTTCGGCTTCATATTTAAGAAGGGCTCCGACCTGGTCGCACCTTTCAACGCGGCGATCGCGGCGATGAAGGCCGACGGCACGCTCGAGAGGCTGAACACCAAGTGGTTCTTCGAGTACCAGCCGTAAGCGGAAGGCCGGCATGAAGGACAAACGGGTCGCCGCGGCCATTTCCGGCGTCCCCTGGTGGCTCGTGCTGATAGTCGGCCTCGGGGTGATCGCGCTGGCGACCGCCCTGGCCGACGAGTCGTACCGGGTCATCTTCGGCGCGGTTGCCAGGGGCTTCGGCGTGACGATGACCGTCGCGGTCGTGTCGTACGCGGCGTCGCTGGTACTTGGTCTCGGCCTCGGGCTGGCGCGCTCGTCCGGGTTCCGGCCCCTGCGCGAGGTCTCGACGTTCTACATCGAGCTTGTCCGCGGCCTCCCGATGCTCGTCATCCTCTATTACATAGCCTTCGTCGGAGCGCCTGCGCTCGCCGGCATCCTCAACGGGCTCCTGGCGCCGCTGATCTCCGCCGGGGTTTTCAAGGCCTTTTCGTCGCGCAGCTTCGACTTCGCGACCAGGGCGGTGCTCGCGCTCACCCTCGGCTACGGGGCCTTCATAGCCGAGATATTCCGCGCCGGCATCGAGAGCGTCGACCGCGGCCAGGTCGAGGCGGCGTACGCCCTGGGCCTGTCGCATTCGCAGACGATGGTACGCGTCGTCCTGCCGCAGGCGATACGAAACGTGTTGCCGGCGCTCGCCAACGAGTTCGTCGCCATCATCAAGGACTCCGCCCTGGTCTCGGTGCTCGGCGTCCAGGACATTACCCAGATAGGCAAGGTCTACGCCGCGAGCACCTTCAAGTTCTTCGAGACGTACAACGTCGTCGCGTTCTTCTACCTGTGCCTGACCATCAGCCTGTCCATGCTGGTGCGCGCACTCGAGCGCAGGCTCAAGAGGGAGTCGAGCCAGTGAGTGCCTTCATACGCATCAGGGACGCGGTCAAGACTTTCAGCACGCGCGGCCGCGGCGGCGCCCTGGGGTTGGACACCGTGCTGGCTCTGGACGGCGTGACGCTCGACGTGGAGCGCGGCGAGGTCGTGCTTATCATCGGCCCGTCGGGCTCGGGCAAGAGTACCCTGCTCCGCTCGGTCAACCGCCTCGAAAGCCTCGATTCCGGGGAGATATGGATAGGCGACGACAGCGTCACCGCCAGGCGCGCGGACCTGCGCCGCATCCGCGAGGACGCAGGCATGGTATTCCAGAGCTTCAACCTCTTTGCCCACATGACCATTCTCGACAACGTTTCGCTGGCGCCGCGCCTTGTGCGAAAAGTACCAGCCGCGCAGGCCAGGGAAGCCGCCGTCGCGATACTCGAACGCGTCGGACTCCTGGACAAGCTGGACCGCTACCCGCGCCAGCTCTCCGGCGGCCAGCAGCAACGCGCCGCGATAGCCCGGGCGCTGGCGATGAACCCAAAAGCCCTCCTCTTCGACGAGCCCACCTCGGCCCTGGACCCGGAAATGATAAAGGAAGTGCTCGACGTGATGACCGGGCTTGCGGAAGATGGCATGACGATGATGGTCGTCTCCCACGAGATGGGCTTCGCCCGCGCCGCGGCCGACCGTGTCGTGTTCATGGACCGGGGCAGGATAGTCGAGCAGGGCAAGCCAGAAGAGCTTTTCTCAGATCCCAAGGAAGAGCGGACCCGCGACTTCATCCGCCACATACTGTAATCGACGGACCGGCGAGCCCGGCCGTCCAGGGAGAAAGAACATGTCCAAGGCACTGGTGTACCAGACCGATTTCGGCACCGCAGACGGAGCGGTCTCCGCGATGTACGGCGTCGCCCTCAAGGTCGACCCCGCGCTGACGATATTCGACCTGACCCACGACATCCCCCAGTACAACATATGGGAGGCCTCGTACCGTCTCGTGCAGACGGTCCAGTACTGGCCCGAGGGCACCGTATTCGTGTCCGTCGTGGATCCCGGCGTCGGCTCCTCGCGGCAGAGCGTCGCGGTGCGCACCAGGGCGGGGCAGATAATCGTGACGCCGGACAACGGCACGCTGACCCACGTCAAGCTCCTGCTGGGCATAGCCGAGGCGCGCGTGCTCAAGGAGGACGTCAACCGGCTTTCCGGCTCGGAGCTGTCGTACACCTTCCACGGCCGCGACGTGTACGCCTACACCGGAGCGCGCCTGGCGTCAGGCCAGCTGGCCTTCGAGGCCGTCGGCGAGCCTTTGGACCCCGCCAGCCTCGTCGAGCTGCCGCACGTCGACGCGGAGCGCTCCGGCGACGCCCTTGAGGGCACGATCGACGTGCTCGACGTCCGCTTCGGGAGCCTCTGGTCGAACATTCCCCATTCGCTGTTCCTGTCGCTCGGCGTCGATTACGGAAAGAGGGTCGAGGTGTCTCTGCGCAACGACACCCGGGAGGTCTACCGCAACACGATGGTCTACGCCCGGTCCTTTGCGGACGTGTCCCTGGGCGAACCGCTGGTCTACATCAACTCGATACTCAACGTAGCCGTCGCGATAAACCAGGGCTCGTTCGCCCGAGCCTACAACATCGGCACCGGGCTTTCCTGGAAGATCGCCATCCGCAAGGCGCCCAGGATCATCTACGAATAGCGGGGTTTCCATGCGCGATGCGCGAAATACTTTCTGGGCCGGCGTACGCGCCGAGTTCCCCCTGCTGGTGGGCGTGTTCCCCTTCGGCATGATATACGGAGCGCTGGCCCTCGACGCGGGGTTGTCCAGGCTGGCATCCCAAATGATGTCATCCATGGTCTTTGCCGGTTCCGCTCAATTCGTGACGGCGCAACTCGTACGCGATTCCGCGCCAGCGATGGTGATCCTCCTGACGATAGCCGTGGTCAACCTGCGGCACATGCTGTACAGCGCATCGCTCGCTCCCTACCTCAAAGAACTGCCGCTGAAATGGAAAGTCGTGCTTTCCTACCTGCTGACCGACGAAGCCTACGCCCCGAGCATAGTCGAGTACGAGCGGACGGGCATCAAGCCGGCGAGCCACTGGTTCCTGCTGGGTGCCGGCGCAGCCCTCTGGTCGACCTGGCAGGTCAGCACGGCGCTCGGCATATTCCTTGGAACGGCCATTCCCGAGGCCTGGCCGCTGGATTTCGCCTTGCCCCTTACCTTCATCGCGATGGTCGTGCCGAATCTCAGGAACCGCCCGACCATCGCGGCGGCGCTCGGCGCTGGCATCGTCGCCCTCCTGGCCTGGGGCCTGCCGTTCAAGCTTGGACTGATACTGGCCGCCCTGACCGGCATCATCGTCGGGACGATCCTGGAGGGCAGGAAATGAGCATCTGGCTGGTCATGCTCCTCGGCGGCTTGATAACATTCGGAATACGGTTCTCCCTCATCTTCCTGTTCGGCAGGTTCGAGATTCCGCAAACCCTGCGCAAGGCCCTGCACTATGTCCCGCCCGCCGTCTTGTCGGCGATCATCTTCCCCGAGCTGTTCTACCACGGCAACCGGATCGTCCTGTCGTTCGACAACACGCGACTCCTGGCCGGCATTATCGCAATCGTCGTGGCGTGGTTCTCGAAGAACACCCTGCTGACGATAGTGGCCGGAATGGCGGCG
>PGXR01000133.1 GCA_002839245.1 Spirochaetae bacterium HGW-Spirochaetae-7
ACACCGAGCGTCCCGCCGGTCTCGAATTTTGGATCGAAGCGGTACTTGGTCGTCGCCTCGAAATCCTTGACGGCCAGGTTCTTCTTGTACTTGTCCTCGAACCAGGTGTCCGCGACCTTGCGGTCGCGGAAGTCCTCGTCGACGACGGTGCCGCCGAATATCACGGCCGCGATGCCGTGGTCGGTGAACATGGTCGAGCCCATGCCGCCGCGGCCGGCCCAGGTGTCTACACCGGTCGCCTTGCCGTCCACGACCGGGGCGGACAGGATACCACCGAAATCGGTGGCTTCTGCCGCGGGTCCCACGGCGAGGGCGCGGTATCCGCCCGAATACCGTCCGCCGAATAGGGAGAGCGCTTCGTCGAGCATGGCATAGGCTCCGGTCCGCTCCCCTCCGCCGGCCCAGACAGCATGGTGGTCGACGGGAAGGATCTCGACTTCTACCTCCTCGCCGTGTTCCCGGTTGAGGTACATGATGGACGGTACGGGGGCCTTGCCGACCAAGGATACCATATTGATGCCGAGATTGTCGAAGACCAGCCCCGCCCCGCCCATGCTCGAGATATAGAACCCGCGCCAGCACGAAGAGAAGCCGTTGATCGACAGCCTGTTGGAACCCGGCAAGATTGAACCGGCGAACAGGCCCGTGCCTATATTGAGGCACTGCGCGCGACCCGAGAGATGCAGCCCGAGGTCGACAGGACCGAAGTAATCGCGGAGCGGGTACCGCTTCATCCGGTAGAACCCGGTAGACGCATCGATGGACAGGACTTTCTGGCAAGTTTCCATGAGGCCTCCCTTCATGCCGGCGTTTCGAGTTTCGATCGAAGTACCATCACGTCGCCCCATCCCAGCCGCTTTGCCGCTGAATCGACTGTCTTCTTGATGGCAACCGGGCGCATGCCTGCCGGCCAGCCGCCCCAGGTGCCGAGGTACTCCACTGAAAAACCTTCCGAGGCGAGCAAGGCCCGCAGGGTCCGGGCCGAAAAAAGGTAGAGATGGTCGCGTATGGCGCTTCTCCACTTCGAAGCCATGAGCCGGGCCTGCAACCCGTCGACATTTGGCGTCACCAGGTACAGCCGTCCGTCATTCCTCATCACCCTGCGCGTTTCGCGGAGGAAGGACCGCGGATCGTTGAGGTGCTCGATGAGGTGCGTCGCAACAACTGCGTCGAAAGCCTGGGGGGGCAACGCGGCAGTCTCGATGGTTCCGGCAATTACGTCGAGACCGAAGGACTTGCGGGCGTATGCCGCCATCGAATGCCCGGCTTCGACGCCCGTCACGGCCCAGCCCGCCTGCGCGAAGGCCGACAGCAGGGCACCCGTCGCGCAGCCTATCTCCAGCATCGAAGGTCGCGATGCACCTGGCGCTACGGCATTGTCGGGATGGAGGCCAGCCTCGCCCAGGCTCTGCAGGGCTATCGATCGGTATTCGATGTGCCTGGCCGTTTCGTAAGCAAGGTAGCCGTCGCCATACCGCGCGACTACGACCTCCGGCATGGGCTGCGGATCCTGGCGCCTGAGTCCGCATCCGACGCAGCGCGTGAACGTAACGCCTTCCGCCTTCCAGGGCTTGCCAGAGCGGCTGGATCCGCACAGCGGGCACGGGAGAGCGCGGGTTGCCTCCGGCGCGACCGACGGGTCCGCCTTGGTCGAGAAGGTCCTCAGCACGGATTCAACGGACCGTGATTGAATAGTTCTGCTCCCGCCTGTTGCCCGCATAATCGGATACGATGATGGTGATGATGACGCGCCCGCTCGCGAAGGTGTAGGGACCGAACCTGATCCTTCCATCCATCGCCAGATATGATTGCTCGCTCAGATTCCTGGCGCTGAAAAGCGACGATACGCCGCCGGATGCCCAAGCGGCATCGTAGACCACCCGTGCGCGTTCTGAACCGTCGATGATGACGCGAATGTCATACGGGGCGCTCTGGGCCCCAGTTGGGGAGGTGTCGTACGCGTCGACGAGCAGGTCGTACGTTCCTTGCCTGACCGATGCCGATACGTCTATGCCCGTCTCGAGACCGTCCGCGGACAGCGCGACGGACTTGATCACCGGAGCCTTGCCGTCAGCCTGAGCCGGCATGATGATCATCGGATTGATGTAGCGCCGTTCCTTGGCGTCAAAGGCGTAGACGGTGGTTCCGCGGCCTGCCTTGACTTCGGGCGAACGACCCAGAACGTCGCCGCGCCGGACGTTCTTGAGGTACGAAGAAATGGAGCCGCTTTCCATGCCGACGTAAATCGTCGACACGTCGGAGGCGTGGGCAAGCACCAGGATGGAATTGCCGGACAGCGGATAGCCGCCGGGCAAGCGCGGGCCATCGGAGACGAAAGCAAGCTCTCCGTCGTCCGCCGCGCGCACCAGGCCGTCGCCGGAACCGAATTCAAGACCGCGAAGGAAGACCCCGCGGGGCGTTCCGAAGCCAAAGCGGTACTTCCCCCCGTCTATAGGCCAGTCGAAACCGGATGCGACGAACAGGGCGAGGGTCGAAACGGCAAGGGCGGCAACGGTTGATCGGCGCACGTCATCCCTCCACGAAATCGAACCTGGCAAGCCACGTCCTGCCGCCGACGTAGGCGGAAGAACCGACGAAGCGAACGTAGTCGCTGGAATCGGGCAGTGATATGCGCCCGAGCAACGTCGCTGGAAGACGGAAAACGACGATCTCGGATTTTCTCCCTCGTCGCGCGACCAGATATGCAAGGCCACGTTCCCCGTCGGCGTGGACGTCGAAATCGTCGGCCTTGACCGGCAGGACCTCGTCCACCTTCCCGTCGACCGACCATACACCTATGCCGTCGGTACGCCGGTACAATACGTGGCGGTCATCGCTCATCACGATGACGCGGACCGGTTCCCGGTAATCCGAATCTAGGTAGCGATGGCTCGTGACGCGAAAATCGGCGCCGCCCCTGCCGAGGACGACGAGGCGCTGCCGGTCGATCCCCGAGATGGCTGCGATCCAGTCGCCCGATCGCGAAACGCCGAGTCCCAGTATGACCGAAAGCCTGGATCCGCCCGGAGCGAAGGAGAAGGCCTTGCGGCCATCCACGGTGACGCCTTCCAGCCACCCGTCGACGGTGCCTCCGACAGCCAGCGTGTCCCCGGCTGAAAAAGCGCTCAGCTGGCAAGGGAACGCGTACGACCAGGACTTGCGCCCCGACTGGTCCCATGCGGCAAAACCAGAGCCGTCCAGCTCGGCCGAGTACAGCTTGTCCGCGGCGAAGAACGGAAGGTGCGCCTCGATAGGCAATCCGGCCGGCTTGCCGGGGACTTTGAGCATCGATCCTGAACCGTTCCGGGAGGGAATGACATATGACTTGTCCGAAATCGCGGCGGGTTCATCGGCCATGAAGGCGACCCTGCCATCAGGCCAGAAATACCCATGCCGGGTATCCGTCGAGTAGGACAGCAAGCCTTCGACGCTTTCGCCAGCGGGGAGCGCGGTTTCGGCCGTCGCCGCAATATCGATCCGCCATCGGGGAACGGCCGATAATTCGGCGGAAAGCGGCTCCGTGCACACGAAAAAGTAGGCGAGTATCATAACGACTATTGCGAAGACGGCTATCGCGACCCGCCGCCCCTTCCCATCGCTCATGCTGCCCCCCACGACTATGCCAATTGGCGTTTGACTCCAGATGGGATATAGTATCATCCCATTCCGTAAATATGAAGCGGGTCGACGTCAAAGTCGTCCACGCATGGGAGAAAGCTGAAATATCATGGACAGCACCGAGCTCTTCGAGATGGCAACGAAAGCGGCAGAGAGGTCGTACTCGCCGTATTCAAGGTTCAGGGTCGGGGCAGCCTTGCTGTGCGAAGACGACTCGGTGGTGACGGCCGCGAACGTGGAAAATCGGTCCTATGGTCTCGCCATATGCGCCGAACGCTCCGCCTTGGTTTCCGCGATTGCCCAGGGCAAGTCGAAGTTCAAGGCCATCGCCATCTCGTGCCCGGATGCCGCCTACCCCGTCAGCCCATGCGGCGCGTGCAGGCAGTTCATAAGCGAATTCGTCGGTCCGGAATTTCCCGTCAGGTTCGGGGGAGCCGACGGGCGCATCGTCGATTCCACGATGGGGGAATTGCTGCCGCACGATGCGTTGCACGAACTCGCCGACAGGAAGTAACGTGGTTCAACGCAGTCCGGGAAGCGTACAAGGGGGCCTCAGCGTTTCCTGGATTCTTCTTCCTTCTTCTTTATGTCGTTCTCGAGCTTCGCCGACCAAATTTCTATCTTCTTCTTGAGTTCATCAGCCTCGTTCCGTTCGGCGAATACCACGTGTATCCGCCTGAGCGCGTTCAGGAACAATATCGCCTGCTTGAAGTCGTCCATCTTCATGGACGATACCTCGTATTTCTCGCGGTAGCGATCGGCCGTAGTCTGCAGCTGCTTCTTGATGAACCCGATGTACGACAGCACTATCATCCTGTTCGGCGATACGAGGTCCATGTCAAGGAAGGCGCGCTTCAGATCAAGGCTGTTCTTCGCTACGGTCGCCAGCTTACCCCACATCTCGACGAAGGACCATTTCCATTTGGAATTGGCACCGTAGCCTTCCTCGATTTCCCGTATCGCGAAACCTATCTTGCGAAGGAGCTCGTAGCGTTCCTCGTATGATACTTCCGCTATCTCCGCGAGGTTGGCTTCGTATTCCGAAAAGGCCGCGTCGACGAAGCCGGTGACGATATCTTCGAGATACTTGATGCTGCGCCCGATGCTCTTCCTGGCTTCGGCCAGGGAATCCTCGTTCTTGATGCCGAGCAGGGAAACTGAAAGACTGTTTATCAGGACCTGGTACGACGTCAGGACGAGGGTCTCTCCGGCGAGCTTGATGCGGACGTATCCCGCGCCCTGCCCGCCGGGCTGCTTGAGCAGGTTCGACAGCGATTGTTCCTTTAACAGTATTGCGTCTATGGACGTCTTGTATTCCTTGACCTTGGCTGCGTACCGGTTTCCTTGTTCTTGCGTTATTTTCGACATCATGTCCCTCGTGAGCTACCGAGCTTGGCCACCAGATCGGCCGCATGGTCAAGCGACGCCCGTGACGTCGGATCGCCTGAAAGCATCCTGGCTATCTCCCTGACGCGATCATCGCCCGCGAGCCTTGAAACTTTGGTCACGGTCCTCTCGCCTTCTACGCGCTTCTCCACCATAAGGTGATTATCGGCGCGCGCGGCTATCGAAGCGAGATGCGTAATGCATAAAACCTGTCTCGCGGCTGCCAGGCTTGCCAGATGCAGGCCAACGCCGAGGGCCACCTCGCCGCCGATGCCCGTATCGATTTCATCGAAGACCATGGTCGGGGCGCCGGCGTCCTCGGCAAGGGCGGTCTTCAAGGCCAGCATCACTCGCGACAGCTCTCCGCCAGAGGCTACCTCCGCCAATGGCCTCAAGGGTTCTCCTTTGTTCGCGGAGACGTAGAATTCGAGATCATCGGCGCCGGTCGGTCCCACGACGATCTTTCCGTCGGAGGGGGGTATTCGCTGGATTCGTATGGCAAAACGGGCATTCGGCATGCCGAGCGTCGATATGATGGCGCGCACGGACTCCTCGAGCTTGCGCCCGGCAGCCACCCGGGCGGCGGTCAGCTTTTCAGCCCGGGCGAAGACGTCCGCTTCGAGTTCCGCTACCTGTTTCTCGAGCCCCGCCCTGTCCTCCTCCCAGTTCTCGAGGCTGGCCAGTTTTTCCGCAGCTTCGGTCCGGAAGCTGATGACCCCGGCAATATCCTGTCCATATTTACGCTTGAGCTTCTGCAGCGCAGCCAGCCTTGACTCGATTTCCTCGAGCCTGCCCGGGTCGAAAAGCAGGTGGTCCGCGTAGGTGGTCAAGGACTCGCCCAGGTCCTCGATTTCATAGTAGGCATCGTCCAGACGGCGCGCCGTGTCTGCCAGATTCTGGTCGATTGCCCCGGCGGACTCCAGCTGCACGCGGGCCTTCCTGAGCCTGGCTATCGCACCGTCGGTATCTCCCAGGAGCTCGCGTGACTGCGCCACCGCGGCAAAAAGCTTTTCGTGCTGGGACAAGCGGCGCTCCTCGTCGGCCAGATCGTCTTCCTCGCCCGTGCGCAAAGCCGCCGCGTCTATCTCCTCGACAGCGAATCTCAGGAGCTCGATTTCCCTTGCGCGCCCGACCTCCGAGCTCGCCATCGTTTCCAGCGCCTTGCGTCCGGCGCCGAGTTCTGAATACCTGTCGCCATACGCCGACACGTCGCCGTCGATGCCGGCGAAACGGTCCACCAGCGCGCGATGGCGGTCCTTCTTGAGCAGGGCATGACCTTCCCGTTGGCCATGCACCTCGACGAGCGATGTTGAAAAATCTTCCAGGTCCTGCCTGGTGACCGGCATGTTCTGGATATACATGGCGCCTCGGCCATTGCGTTTGAGGCCGCGGCGGACAATTACCGTACCATCCTCGAATTCTATGCCGTGCCCGGCGAGCCACGTCTTGGCATCGTCGTTGTCATCTACCGTGACGACGCCCGTGACCAGCGTCTCGTCGGTTCCCGCCCGGATTATGCCGGTATCCGCCTTCGCCCCCAGGATGAATCCCATGGCGCCTATCAGTATCGATTTACCGGCTCCGGTTTCCCCCGTAAGCAGGTTGAGGCCCCGCTCGAAGCGCACCGAAAGCCTGTCGATTATGGCGAAGTCCCTGATGGAAAGTTCCTCAAGCATCAGGGCCTCCGGACCAGTTGAGCTTCGACCTCAGCACCTGGAAGAATGCGCCGCGTTCCCCGCGGAACAGCCGCGCCTTGAAGGCCGAACGCCGGAAAAAGACGCGGTCACCTTCCAAGAGGTCGAAGAAATCCTGGCCATCTACGGTCAGCACCGTATTCTCCCTCTGGCCAGGCTCGACGAACAGCTCTATCGTCTCGCCGCCAGGCATGACGAAGGGCCGGTTCGACAGTGTGAACGGTGATATCGGCGTGAACGACATCGCCTCCATGTCCGGATCGAGTACCGGCCCGCCGGCCGCGAGCGAATAGGCCGTGGAGCCGGTAGGAGTCGAGACTATCAGGCCATCCGACCGGTACCGTCCCAAGGGGCACCCGTTAATGAAAATGCTCTGCGTCACGATCTTGGCCGGCCCGGCGCCTGATACGACTCCATCGTTCAGCGCGCTGAAACCGGCCACCAGCTTGCCGTTCCTCTCGACCGATATTTCAAGCATGAATCGTTCCGATATGGCGAGCCGTCCGGAGACCGCTTCATCGAACCTAATCTGCCACTCTTCGCGCTTGACCCATGCAATGAAACCAAGGGTTCCGAGGTTGATAGGCAGGATGGGTACGCCGAACGGAGCCGCGACGCGTGCGGCATACAGCACCGTTCCATCGCCGCCCAGGCTCACGAGGATATCCGCACCTTCGATGGGCGATACTGCCCCCCGCGATTGCCCGAACGGAATGAGGGAACATATCCAGCCTGAAGCCGACAAGACCGACTCCATTTCCCTGGACATCCGCTCCGCATCGTCCTTGAGGATGTTGACTAGAATGGCCACGTGGCCGCGAGTCGCATTCAAGGCGTCCCTCCCGACTACGGCAATGTAGCTAATACCTTGGCGATCTTCTGTGCGGCGTTCTTCCCGATTCGCTGGTTGAGGGGGAACGCGACTGCCCTATTGACAAGGGAAGCGGCGAGCGGGCAAAGCCCTTCGGGAACGAAACCGTGCGCCGAGCATGTACCGTCGAAGGCCATCGCCGTATCGACGTCCTTCTTCTTGGCATAGGAGCGGACATCCTTGATGCCCGACTCAAGCAGGACGACGCAACCGAAGTTGGACGGCTCGCAATCGCAGGCGGAAGCCAACAGCCTCTTGCGAGACCGCGCCAGCGACTGCGCGTACAGATCGGCGAGCTCGCGCCTCTTTTCATGGAATTTCCCCATGTCCTTGACCTGTGACAGGGCAAGGGCTGCGTTCATGTCGCCCATCCGCTCTTCATCGAGCAACCCTTCGGAAACGTTCCGGAGCGCCTGGGCTTCCCTCCTGCCGGGCGCGAACAACAACGCGCCGCCCCCGGCGGTGATCGAGCACGCGTGTTCGAGGCCGACTATCGTAACGGCCCCGAGAAAACCAGCCTTGGCTTCTCCCGTGCCCGCACCTATCGAGTACGTGGCATCCTCGATCACGGGGATTCCGAGGTCGACGAGAATCGCCGGGTCAGGCATTATGCCCCACGGTTCAGCCAGGTATAAAGCCTTTACCGGCTCTGAAGCCATGCGCTTCAGGGACTCGGAAGTCAAGGAAGCGCTTGCCGTATCGACATCGAGCCATACCGGCGCCAAGCCTCGTGCCTTCAGCACCTTGTATGCCCAGGCTTGCGACAATGCGGACAGAGCGATTGAATCGCCGGGTGCAAGGCCGAGGCAATCCAGGGCGACATCCAACGCCACCATCGTGCTTCTGAGGGCGATTCCGTACTCGAAACCGAGCCGTTCCTTCGCGATCTTCAGGAAGCGATCGGTAAAATCACCGGGGCATAGACGATCGGTAACGAGGCAGTTGAGGACAGAATCCATATCCTTCCGGCGGACATACGAGCTACGGGCGAGAATTTCCATGAATGCGGAGCCTACTTCCGGATCTCTTCGATTTTTTGAAGTTCCTTGGCATTGAACAGCTTCCTGATATCGAGAATGATGAGATAGCCGTTCTTCTGGTTGACAACGCCCTGGATGTACTCCGCCCCGATACCGGTTATCATCTGTGGCGGGGG
>PGXR01000134.1 GCA_002839245.1 Spirochaetae bacterium HGW-Spirochaetae-7
TGAGGGAGCCCTTGTTTGTTTCGAGAAGTTTCCTGCTGAGGGAAAGGCCCAGACCGGTTCCCTCGCCCTTTGGTTTGGTCGTGAAGAAGGGTTCGAAGATCCTTTCCATGATCTCCTCGTCGATTCCGCCGCCCTCATCGGTCACGCTTATGAAGCCGAAACCATCTTCGGTGCCTGCTGAAATCCTGATCGTGCCACCTTTCGGCATCGCCTGGGCCGCATTGTTTATGAGGTTCACCAGCGCCTGCTGGATATGTATCCTGTCGATCGAGACCATGACGGGTTCACTATTTCTCAGAACCTCGACGTTCACGCCCTTGAATCGGGTGAGGTGGTGTTCCATGAAGAGGACCGTATCCTCAACGATATCGTTGAGATCGAATTCCTCTCTCCGGGGTTCATCCATCCTGGAGAAATCGAGGAGCTTCACGAGCACGTTGGCAAGTCTGCCCGCTTCCTTGTCTATAAGCTCCGCGTAACCCCTGACCTTCTCCAGGTCTCTTGTTTTCGCTATCCTTTTTGCGAAACCCTGAATGGCAATAAGGGGATTCTTGATTTCGTGGGCGATAGACCCGGCGAGTTCGCCGAGCGAGGACAGTTTGTTTGCCCGAACGAGTTGTGCCTCGAAACTCTTGATGCGTTCGTCACGGTTGCGCAGGACCTTCAGCTTGTCGTTCAAGGCAACGTAGACATCGTTGAGTTCTTTTATGTTCGATTCGAGGAGCGTGTTTCGCGCCCGGGAAAGACTTTTTTCCTCTTCAAGGGCTATTTCGAGGTCTCTTGTACGGTCGGTTGATGGGGTCTCGCCTTTTTTTTTCCGAGGTGTCATCAGTACAGAAAAACCTCGAACTCGCAATAATTGTAACCCACGGACCAGCTCTTGGTCTGGGTCGACTTCGCTTTTTTACCATGAACGTTCTCGAGGAGTCCCGCTATGATCCC
Organism: Spirochaetae bacterium HGW-Spirochaetae-7; assembly: GCA_002839245.1. GTDB lineage: Bacteria > Spirochaetota > Spirochaetia > Treponematales > UBA12059 > SZUA-370. Next base: position 943 of record PGXR01000134.1, read on the forward strand.
GCTTTCCATATCACAGAACATCTCGCCGGTATAGGTGAAACCGGCGCAGGTTATGCACTCGTAAAGCTTTACGCTGATGTGGTCCTCGTCGGTAATGGTTGCCTCCGGGATCCCGATCTTGAGATCGCGGATCGTCGCGGTGAATTCGTCCATCGTTGCCGCCGGGAGCATGTTGCCGACGCGCTTGCCCATCATGTAGAGGGTGGCCCCTGAAGTCTCACCGAGAATACCGCGCATACCTATGATTCGCAGGATACGAAAAAGAACGAGCGGCACGTCATCGCCCAGCCTGGGCCTACCTACGCGGCCGACGTATGGGGAAACCTCATCCAATCGCCCGGCGGCCGCTTCAAGACGACGGTCTTCGACAAGGTGCCGGCCCTGTACGACAAGGACTATCTGGGTGGCTACTACTATACCCAGCGCGACGGCGGCCAGGTATCGTTCTATTCGTACTGCTTCGCAGACCCGGCCCTGCCGCTGGCCGACCGCGTGAAGACGGCCTTCCAGGGCGCGGTGGTGTCTGGTGAAATCGCGTCCATGGTCTCCGACCCGTCGTACTTCTCAGACTCCGAATTCGCCGTAGTCAAGCAAAGGCTGGAGGACGAGCAGATCCTGAACCTCGAGACGCCGGAGAAATTCATCGAGACGCTTTCGTTCTGGTGGGCCGTCGCTTCCACCGAGTATTTCTTCGACTATGTCCCCAACATGAAGAAGGTCGAACGCGCAGACATCGCCGCCTTCCTGCAGGACTTCGTACTGGCCAACGTGCCGGTAGTCGCCCTGCGCATGAACCCGGCGGACTGGAAGGCGGAGGTGGATTCCCTGGCGGCCGCAGGTTTCGCAACGGTGAGCGCAGAGATAGCGTTCTGGTGGAAGGAAGGCAAATGATGAAAGACATGCAGCACAAGCACCGGTCGCGGCTCCAGGCCGTACTGCTTGCAATCACGTCGGCGGCTGCCCTCGTCGCGGGCTCGTGCGTCAGCTCGCCAGCTCCGGCAGCCGTCGCCGAGCCCGTCGCCGCATCCGTCGCCACGCCTCCTGCCGCGGCAGCCTGGGCGCTGCCCGCCGCGCCGGTATCGACGTGGAAGATTCCGCCGACGCCGAGCGCCTACATGGCCGCCAACTTGCCGACCATCGAGACGCGGACGCTGGCGAACGGCGTGACGCTGATCGTCAAGAAGAACCCCGCCAACCGCGTCTTTACGATGAAGGTCGCGTTCCGCGGAGGCTCGGCCATGACGAGCCCCGAAAAGGCCGGCATAGAGGCCATGACGCTTGCCATGCTCGCCCGCGGATCTTCCAAATACCCCTATGCCGAACTCCAGCGCCTGCAGTACGAACGGTCGAGCTCCATTGGCTACAGCGCAGCCAGCTACGACTGGTCCAGCTTCGACCTGAACACCATCGACAAGTACTGGGACGAAATGTTCGCGGTCTTCGCCGATTGTGCCCTCAATCCCGCATTCGAACCTTCCCAGTTCGCCGTGGTGCAGAACGACTTCCGCGTGGGCATCCAGAAATCCCAGGCCGATCCCTACAACTACGCCGTTTCCTGGCTCCACGAGCGGATGTTTGCCGGCCACCCCTACGCCGCCGATTTCGGGGGCAACCAGGCTTCAGTCTCCGCGATGACCCTCGACGAAGTGAAAGCGTACTACCGGGACGCCATGACCGCCGACAGGATGGTCATCGTCGCGGTCGGCAACTTCAATGCCGACGCCCTTGCCGCCTCCCTCGACGCGACAATAGGCACCATACCCCGCAAAGGCATCGTCGTACCGGAAGTTGGCCGGTTCGAGCCGCGGCAGGCGCTGTACCTGGAAAAATTCGAGAAGTCAAAGGGCGTGGCCTACGTACGAGGCGACTATCCTGTAGCCGACGCCAGGAGCCCGGATTTCGTGACGCTGCAACTCGCCTACTCGATGCTCGACGAGCTCCTGTTCAGCATCGTCAGGACCGACCATGGCGCGGCATATTCGGTCTGGTCCAAAGCCTTCGGCTTCAATGCCCCGTACGGGTCGTTCGTCGTCTACAAGACCGACAAGCCGTCCGACGCCAAGGGATGGGTCGACGAAGCGGTGGCGCTGCTGGCATCTGGAAAGACGCTTGACATCAAGGGAGGCGAAGACAAGTATGCACCCATCGCCGGGACTATCGCCGCCTACAAGGCGAAGTACGTCAACGCGTTCTTCGGCAAGCAACAGACCAACGCCGAGACCGCAGCCCAGCTCGCGTCCAGCAACATCTACTTCGGCGACCACCTCGAGTACTTGCGCTTCATCGACAAGGTCAACGCGATAAGCGCGGAGGACGTGGTAGCCGTGCTCAAGGCATATGTCGTCGACGCGCCGGTCTCCTGGATAGTCGTCTCCGACCAGGCAACGCTGTCGAAGGTGGACAAAAGCAGGTTCGAAGGGTTCACCGGGAAGGTCGAGTAGGCAGGCGATCGTAGCCACGCCCGCGCCGCTCAGACCAAGTCGGCGAAAACGGCGCCCGAGGCGCGGGCGAGATCGGCGGGGGACAGCAGCATCTGCAGGCCGCGGGCGCCGGCGCTGACGGAAATCGTGTCCCAGAGCACCGCAGTCTCGTCTATGAATACAGGCAGGGCCTTCTTCGCGCCGACGGGCGAACATCCGCCGCGGACATAGCCTGTCAGGGCTTCCAGCTCACGAAGCGGCAACGGCCCGGCGGACTTGTCGCCGGCAGCTTTCGCGGCTTTCCTGAGGTCGACCTCCGCCGAGCCTGGAACGACGCACATGAACGGGCCGACCTTGGGACCGCGCACCACGATCGTCTTGAAAACCCGGTCCGGGTCGAGCCCGAGCTTGCCCGCCGCCGCGGTCGCCGACAGGTCGTCTTCCGACCACGCATATTCCATGGTTTCCACCTCGATGCCGAGCGATCGGACCAGCCTGAGGGCATTGGTGGTCATGGACTGGCTTCCTAGCGTTTGTGGCGGAAAACCCGGTAGTTGATGGTCGGGAAAATGTTGTTGCGCTTCTCGAGGCGTGTCAGCCATTCGGTTCCGACCGTATTGGCGCACAGCATTTCGTATATCCTGTTGAAGTTGGTGACTGCGTCCTCGATCTGCTTGCGGGCGAACGATCCCGACTTTCCGGCGCGGAGGAGGAAGGGCCAGTCGGAGGCCTGGGCCAGGAGCACTTCCCTGGCTGCCTGGTTGAGTACCCGCTCGCGGAGGCCGCTCTCGTCGGGAAAGCGCTCTGCCAGCTCGACCATGCGCTCTATCATCTTGAAAACGTGGCGGTATACCCAGTCGTTTGACTTCTCGAGCCAGACGCCGCCATAGCCGCCGTCGCCCCACGACGAGTATTCGGGCACGGACTCGAAATTGTCGGGGTAGACGCGCCGATATTCGGAAAGCGTTATGAACTTCAGGCCCTCAAAGCGGCTCGCCTTGCGGAAAAGTGCTTCGATCCATTGCGGTCCCTCGAACCACCCGTGTCCGAAGAGCTCGGCATCGTAGGTAGCTACCATGAGCACCGGTCGGCCGTCGAGGTACGGTGACGCGGCGGAAGCCTGTGCTTGCCTGTCGCGGAGAAACCGGTCGGCATGCTCGTCAGCCTTCGCGCTCGCCGGGCGTGGTGAATACGGGACCTTGTCGCCGCTCCCGGTGATGGCCCAGTACTTGAAGCCGGTGAATGTCCTGATCTGGTTTTGCTCGATATACGGTGCGATGTAGTCCAGCGGCAAGTCAAAGCCGATATCGCGGTAAAAATCCCTGTAGACCGGGTCAGAAGGGTACCCGGTCGTGTCCGACCACACGGCGTCGGTCGCGGCCACGTCCCTGATGAAATTGGTGAAGCCGTTAGGGCACGCAACGGGTGCGTACGAGCCGTGCCGGGGCGTCGGGTCGCCGAGCATGGCGCCACGGGTCGAGACGACGCTGTATTGGAGTCCGTAGGCGGCAAGGGTCTCCTCCAGCCCGGGGTACCAGCCCAGTTGCGGTACCCAGAACCCCGACGGCGAACGGCCGAACGCGGTACGGAACGATACCACGGAAGCTTCCACCTGGGCTGCAATCGCCTCCGGGTACGAACGATACATCGGCATGAACGCGTTCGTCGCCCCGCTCGTCAGCAGGTCGATGCGGCCCTTCTTGTAATAGAAATCGATTGCCCCAAGGATGTTGCCGCCGTACAGTATCGAAAAGTCATCATGGTTCTGCCTGTACAGCTCGGCGTACATCGCGGCCAGCGGTTCGAAGGCGGGATCTCCCGAGCAGCGGGACGATTCGCGCTCGGCCAGCTCGAGCTGCATCGACAGCCAGACGATATAGCGGCTACGCAGCAACGGATCGCCGAGCATGGCTTCCAGCGTCGGCGACAGCGCGAGGCTCAGTTTCCAGGGAACCTTGTCGGCTTCCAGCCTGGCGAACACCCGTAGCAGCGGCAGATATGTCTCCGACAGCGATTCGAAAAGCCATCGTTCTTCCAGGAACCGCGGATAATCTGGTTGCCGCACGAAAGGCAGGTGCGCATTGAGAACGAGGGCTACGTATCCGCTATCCACGAAGATCCTCCGTTACTCGTCAAAACCGCCAAGAATGCGGGAAGGATGGTGATTTGGCATCTGCGTGATTTCAAGGCTCACAATACCTGAAAGCGCGGCGAGTTCGGCGGCTCCGCTGCCGAGATCAGCGAACGAATCGGCCAGGAGTCCTCTCGGAGTGCGAATCACGGGGGAATGCGCGAGCAGCCTCGACCGCGAACCGTTCCGCGCGTACAGGTCGACGCGATAAGAACGATCCTCCTCGGGCAGCTGGAGATACCAGTGGTCATCGTCGACTTCTACCACGACATCGAACGACGCGGTTCCCTTGCCATCGTAGGATGGTTCCTTGATGACACGCAGGAACAGGCCGGAAAATCCATCGCCGAGCCGGAGCATTTCAAGCTCGTCATCGCGCACGTCCCAGAAGACGAAAGCCCATTCCGGGTCGCGGGCAATGACGTGGACCACCGTCTCGTTGTAACGGCGCTCGATACACGGTGCGGCATCGATCGACGCGTCTATCTCGTCCAGTTCTGATCCTGAATATTTTTTTTCCTCGATGTGAACGGCCGCGTCGCTGGCGGACTTGCGGTCTTCACTGTCTTCCTCGAAGGCCTCGATTAGGGCTTCGAGGATGAAGACACGTTCCAGACCTACAGGAAGGTCGAGCCCCATCTTGTCGGAGAGTGCGTAAAGGGCATCGATCGACAGTCCGTTCAAGCGTTCTATATTCACTGGGTTATCATCAGAGAAATAGCCAAGCCGTGTCAAGTCGTACTGAAATACTCAGGGTCGATCCCTCAGGCGTCGTCCCGGGGTGCATCGTCGGGTTTTCCCGCGGGCTTGGGGTCAAGCGGACTCGATGGCGGCTTCCTCCGGCGCCTGCGCCGTGGTCTTTTAGGTTTCTGCTTCGGATCAGGCGCCTTGAAGACGGCCCGAACCGCTGCTTCCACCTCTATCCGCGGCATCGTAAGGGGCGCAAGAAAGTCCCTGGCCGCATCGATGGCGTTGTGGTACGCGACCTGCACATCCTCCGCGGGCAGGTCCCGAGCGGCGGCTACCGAATCCCTGATAATGAAGGACAGCAGCGCTCCGAGACACTTGTCTCCGGTGTCCGTCACGTACGCATCGAGTTCTTCGAGCGACGCCCTCATCGAGGCGGAGTTCGCGCCGCCCGACAGCAATGCCATCTGGACTCCCGGCATGATAGGAGAAAGGAGCCTGAATTTGAGCAACGTGTCTATCGTAGCAGCGGCGTGACCCGAGTAGAGGATCTTGGTGGCTTCCTCGCCGAGCCGGCTGACCGAAGCTCCGGCCAGGAGCGGCGCGTGCCGCTTGATGGCCAGCCTGGTCATGAACGGGATGGAGAATCCCGTGGCAACGGCATACTTCACGGCGCGTATCATCCTGACCGGATCCTCGGCGAAAATCGTCTTGAGCGGAATGACCGGCACGATTCGCCTGGAGCGCATGTCCTTGAGGCCGCCGACGTAGTCTACGAGCTTAAGTTCCAACGGGTCGAAGTACAGCGCGTTCATGCTGAAATCCCGGCGCTTGGCATCCTCGTCGATTGTGCCGTAGGTATTGCCGACGGTTCCGTTGGCGATTGACCTGAAGGTCGACACTTCGTAGATACGTTCACCGACATAGACGTGCACCAGCCTGAAACGCTTGCCGATCACCCTGCTGCGGTAGAAAAGTTTCTTGATGCGGGGAGGTTCGGCATCGGTGACGATGTCGTAATCCTTGGGCTCCCTGCCGAGTATCAAGTCCCTGACGGCACCGCCGACAATGTACGCTGCGTGTCCCGAGTTCCTGAGTCGTTCAATTATCTTTACCGCATCGGGGTCGATGGAACGAGGTTCTATGCCGTGTTCACTTGCGGTATAAACAACGGCTTTCTTGACCGGCTTGCCGTCCGGTCCTTTCTGATATCGTACGAGCAAAGTGTCCCCTGAAAGTGATGTAGGGATCGAACCGAGGATCGTCCGAGCGGATGGGTCGAAAAGGAGACCGGTTCCGTCTTTCGTTCCAATGGATCATTTACTATACCCCGGCTCTGCCATCGCTGGTCAAGGCCGGGGGCAGGCAGTTGAGCAAATTCCACTGTTGATCTGACTCTTGAAAGATGTCGGCATGTCAGGAATGACATCACGAACGTGCCGCCAACCAGGCCAGCGTATCGGCGGTCGCCTCGTCGCGGCAGGTGTCGTTGAGTACCTCGTGCCGGCCTCCGGGATACAGCTTGCTCTCCAGGTCGATCATGCCCAGCGCCCGGTAGCGCTTGAGCAGCCAGTCGAACGAGCCGGTAGCCGCCCCGACTGGATCCATGCTGCCTGCGATCATTAATAAGGGCAAGCTCTTGGGGATGGCCGCCATGGTTGCCGGAGCATGCACCCATACGAGCCCCGCGAGCAGGTCCCTGAAGAATCCATACGTGCAGACGAAGCCGCAGAAAGGGTCGGCGATGTACTTGTCGACCTCGGCCGTGTCCCTGGAAAGCCAGTCGAAGGTCGTCCGCTCGGGCTTGAAAGCCTTGTTGAACGATCCGAAGCTCATCGTATTGAGAAGGGGCGCCTTGACGCGCTGGCCCTTGGCAGCGCAACCGATGGCTGCGACAAGCCTGCCCGCCCTGACCGTCAGGCCTCCGTCCCCGGCCGTTCCCGACAGCACGCAGCCGGCAAGTTCGGATCCGTACAGGGAGACGTAGCCCTGTGACAGGAACGAGCCCCATGAATGCCCGAACAGGAACAGCTTCCTGCCGGGATGCTCGGCGGCGATGCGGCGGGAGAGCCCGTGGAGATCCTCGACGACGCGCCTGAAACCGTCGCGGTCCGCCAGCCAGCCTAATTCTCCCTCGGCCGCCGTCCGGCCGTGGCCGCGGTGATCCGGGGCCCAGACCTCATAGCCCGCGCCGGAAAGCGCGGTCGCGAACCTGGCGTAGCGGGCGGCGTGTTCTGCCATGCCGTGCGCTACGAGGACGCCCGCCTTGGGCTCTGTCTCAGGGACCCAGTGATGAACATGGATGCTCTTGCCGTCGTCAGCCAAAAACGAGAACTGGTCTGTCTTCATGACCTGAGTATACACCCGCGCCGTTATTGGCGCAAACCTGTGGATTCGTTCTGCATCCCGCCGGGAGAATCATGTTCCGCTGGGAGGGAAGCTGAGGTTAGTTCGTCGAACCTTGGTTCTCTGCAAGCGCCGGTGTTCGCACGCAGGTAGTAGCGGTGGAGGCATCCATGAACCC
>PGXR01000135.1 GCA_002839245.1 Spirochaetae bacterium HGW-Spirochaetae-7
GTCACCGTCAGCGCTCTTACCGCCGGATTCCTTGCGCTGACGGTACGCGACGTCGTGCGGATGCGGCAGGGCAAGCCGGTCGCGGTCAAGGGCGTACTGCGGCAGCGGCTTGCCGAGCTCCTGGCCGCAGACATGGCGCTGTACGCCTGCCACCTGCCTCTCGACGCCCACCCCGAGCTCGGAAACAACGCGGTCCTGGCGCGGATGCTCGGGCTGACCGACGTAGAGCCGTTCGGCGATTACCACGGCGTCAAGATCGGCCTCAAGGGGAGGGTCAAGCCGGCCATATCGGTCGACGAGGCAATACTCCGGATTCTGCCTTCGGGCGACGCGCCCCGTACGGTATTGCCGTTCGGCCCGGCGGGGGTGTCGACGATAGCCGTGGTTTCAGGCGGAGCGGCGTTCGAGTCGCTCCAGGCGATAGCGGAAGGCATCGATCTGTACATGACCGGAGAGCCATCCCACTCAATATACCACGAGGCGATGGAGGCCAGGCTCAACTTCGTTGCCGCAGGGCATTACGCCACCGAGGTCCACGGCGTCAAGGCCGTCGCCGAGCGCGTGGCCCGCGACCTGTGCCTCGAGACCGTGTTCGTGGAATATCCAACCGGGCTGTGATGGCGCCGGAAAATACGTACATACAGGAGACCATCATGGCAGATCAAGGCTATAGAAAACCGCTCGCCCCGTTCATCCTTGCCGCGGCCATCGTGGTGGTGGACCAGTTGACGAAGTTGGCCATCGTGGCTGCCATCAAGCCGGGGCGCATCGCCTGGCGGGCGCTTGGAGATTTTTTCTGGCTCGTGCACCAGAAGAATACCGGCGCCGCCTTCAGCATGGGCGACGGACTTGCCGAACCGCTGCGGGTCGCGATCCTCATAATCGTGCCTGTCGCGCTGATGGCCGCACTGTGCATCTATTATTTCAGGACCGACGAGTTGACGCACCTGCAGCGCTGGGCTCTCGGCGGCATCATAGGCGGCGGCGTCGGGAACATCGTCGACAGGATCTTCAGGCCCGAGGGCGTGATAGACTTCCTGTCGTTCAAATTCTACGGCCTGTTCGGACTCGAACGCTGGCCTACCTTCAACGTGGCCGACATGTCGGTCGTCGTCTGCGGCATACTGCTCGTCGCCGCGGGCTTCTTCGTCGCGTCGCCTGCCGCGGACCAGGGAAAACCCAAGGCTTGAGCCCGACAGGACGGCGCTTTATGGGCATCGCGGTTGCCGCGGCCTGCTTCGCGTTCATGGCCGCGGTCTTTTTCGCGTTGCTGTCGCTGTGGGGGCTGCTGGCGGCGCCGTTCGTCAGGATGCGGGCGTCGAGCTTCGTGATCGCCTGCGCCCTGGCATTGTCCGCGGCCGCGACCCTGCTCGCGTACCGCGCCGCCTACCGAGCCGCGGTACGCGCGGCGATGCGGGCTGATTACCGCAACGGTACGCGCGGCGGCAAGCGGCGCGGTACGTGAACCCTCAGGCCTCGACGAGGGGCAGCCCGGTCGCCTCGGCGATAGCGGCGGCGCGCTCCCGCAACTGGGGCAGCCTTTTTGTTCCGGCCGAGCACAGCACCATCGTCCGGCCATCGCCCATCACGAGGCTCAGGGCGCAGCGGTCCCTGGCGGAGCCTGGCTGGACCTTGGCGTAGGGGTCCTGGGGGGCCGCCCCGGAAAATTCGGCGTCGACCTTGATCGACGATATGGTGTCCAGCCCGACCGCCCAGCTCTTCGCGAGGAACAGTACGCCGAAACGTCTGCGCATCTCCCCCGCGCCTGCATCGAATGTCCATCGATCCTCGGAAAGCGCCGCGAGCGATATGACCACAGCGAACATGACCGCGAAGGGGCTGCCCGCGGGGTCGCGGACGAGCGTCAGCACGAGAGCGAATCCGAGGGCCACGTACAAAAGCCTCGTGGCGGGCGAGATGGTGAGTTCAATACGGCCGGGGCGTCGCCGGACTATTGCCGGGAGCAGGCTCAAGAGCGTCATGGATCCTCCTTGTCGCGATACCGGCCGCTACAGATAGGCGGGGAGCTCGTAGATGGTACGAATGGTCGGCAGGCCCGAGTCGGGATGCTTGCCGAAGTGGTCTACGAGTACGCCCTTGCCGCCGCCGTCGATGAAGCCCTGCACGTAGCGCGGAATGTCGTCGACGAACAGCAGGCTGCTTGCCGGCAACCCGATGGCATCGATGACACGCCCGACGGCCTCGGCATCCGGCTTGCCCTTGAGCAAGTTGAATTTCACGTCGAATACCCGTTCGAACCGGCCCGCGATCCCCAGCTTGCGCAGCATCCGGTCGGCGTGTTCCATGGGCGCGTTCGTGAAGACGTACTTGGGCATGGGCAGCGAGTCGAGGAACGGCCCGAGCATCGGATCGAAGTCGACCAGTTCTTCCTCTCCGTCGGGATGGACCCATGAAAAGTAGTCGTCTGGGTCGGAGAATCCCTGCTCGGCCATCAGCCACTCGAGCGTGGTGCCGTAACGCGGCATCCTCTCGTGCCTGATGGCAGCGGCGGCTTCGGCGTCGAGCCCGAGGAACCTGGCGGTGTATTCGTTCATCCTGCGAATGATCTGGGCTTCCATCGAGGCGCTCGCGGGATAGAGGGTGTTGTCCAGGTCGAAGATGACGGCGCGTACCATGTACCCTTTGTAGCACGCGGCCGCTGCTTTATGGAAGGCTGGCGGGGGTTTCAGGCGTTTTCGGGATGCGTATCCTGAAAGTGGTGCCGGAACCGTCCTCCGAATCAAAAGATATCGTGCCTTGCAGGTACCGTTCCGTCAGCATCTTCATGCCGTAGGTACCCAGGCCCCTTCCCCTGCCCTTGGTCGAATACGAGCGCTGGAAGACGCGCATTTTCGTCTCCTGCGACATCGGCGAGGCATTCCATACCCATATCGAAACGGTATCCGGTTCCTCGTCGTAGCCGACGCGTACGGTATCCCCCGGCTCCGATGCCTCGAGCGCGTTCTTGAACATGTTGTCCAAGACCCGCCTCAGGAGCACCGGATCGGTCTCGATGCACAACGTTCCGGAGCTGCCCGCAGGCCTCGCTCCGCCTTGCCTCGAGTCGTCTATCTCGATCGTGGTATCCTTGCCGTAGAGCTGGTACTCGAACATGGCGATTGAGCGCTCGATCATCGACCGGACCGGGACGGGCTCGGACGTGGTCGCGAGTTCTCCCTGCTCGGCTGCCTTGATGGAGCGCTGCGAGCCGATTTCCTCGATCAGCTGGTCGGCGGCGGCCCGCAGGAGGCGCATATACTCCGCCGTCGGGTGTTCATCGTCCTCTATCAAATTGAGGATGGCGACAATGCCTCCGACGGTGTTGCCGATGTCGTGGTAGAAGATCCGCTCCAGCACCTCGTGCCGCTTCCGTTCGGAGATGTCTTGGGCGGACAGAAGTACCAGCCGCTCGTTACCCAACTGTACGGGCTTGGTCCAGACCAGGAGGTTGAGGGTATCGGAGTCGTGGCGCTCGTCACGCTGGATGATGCATTCCTCGGAATCGGTAGCTCCGGCCAGCGCATTCATGATGGCCGAAGGCGTACCGCAGAACGCGCAGAACGCGGTGGTGCCGCAGCCCCCCGGCAGCTCGTGCGCGTGCAGGCAGCCGAGGGCCTCGCCTGGCCTGGAACCGATGGCGTCCTCCGATCGGCTGACTTCCCGGGCCTTGCGGTTCATCCAGACTATTTGCCGCTTGTCGTTGGTCACCAGGAGCAGCATCGGAAGGTCTTCCAGGATGTCGGTCATCGGCGTCGACAGGAGGGCGAGCCGCTGCCTGTCGATTATTTCCTCGTGGTCGCGGGCGGCGGGGAGGTAGCGGGTTTCGGTGGCGTCTGGGTCCATCATCGCGCTGGCGCGCATCGTACGGTTCTCCTTGTGCATGCGATACTTGACGCGAAGGGCCTATTTCGTCAAGGTAACAATTAGTTAAATCACAGGTCCGTCCGTGGAGGTCTTCGTGTCCGTTACCGTTGAGCACGAGAAACGAAGGAAGGAAATCCTCGAAAACGCCCTCGACGTGTTCGTCGAGGAGGGTTACGCCGATACCACCTTCCAGAAAATTGCCGACCGTTGCGGCATCACCCGCACGATACTGTATCTCTACTTCAAGAACAAGCGCGAAGTCTTCATGTTCAGCATCAAGCGCTTCACCGAGAAGCTCGAGGCCGAGATCCGGCTGGTAGCCACCAGCGACGCGTCCTCCGCCTGCGAAACCCTCGAGAAGCTGGCATCGCTGGTCATTGCCCGCTGCGCCGAGCAGGCCAAGCTGCTGTCGGTCATCGTCGGCTACCTGGAGCACTCGAAGAAATCCGGGACGGATGTCGGCGATCGCGTCCGCAGGAGGACGATACGGATGCGGCACATCATCGCCGGAGTCGTCATCGTAGGGCAGAAGCGTGGCGAGCTCAGGAAGGTTTCCGTAGCCGCGATTTCCGATTTTTTCTACGCGATCATCGAGGCTGCCATCTTCCGGGTGGTGGTGCTCGGCAACGGAGATACTTCCGACCTCGAGGCCGCGATGCTGTTGTTTTTCGAGGGCCTCAAGGCAAGCCGGTGAACCAGGCCAGGAAGCCCGCCTGGCTCCGCGTGGCCATCCCCTCGGGGGCTCGCTGGCGCGCCATGAGCGACCTGCTTTCGCGGCGCGGCCTGCACACCGTCTGCGACGAGGCTGCCTGCCCGAACAAGGCCGAGTGCTGGGCCTGCGGCACGGCCACCTTCATGGTGCTCGGCGACGTCTGCACGCGGGGCTGCCGGTTCTGCGCCGTCTCGACGGCGGCAAGCGGCAAGCCTCCGCTGGCCGGAGAGCCCGCGGAGCTGGCGCTGGCCGTAGCCGAGCTTGGACTACGCTACGCTGTCATCACCAGCGTCGACCGCGATGACCTGCCTGATCGAGGCGCCGGCCATTTCGCGGCCTGCGTCCGGGCCATCAAGTCGACGGTGCCCGGCGTCATGGTGGAGGCGCTGATACCCGACTTCCGCGGCGCCGAGCTCGACGCCATAGCCGCTTCCGGTCCCGACGTCATAGCCCACAACGTCGAAACCGTCCGTCGCCTCCAGCATGTCCGCGACGCCCGCGCCTCCTTCGACCTGTCCCTGGCAACCCTGCGGGAGGCCAAGGCGCGATCCGCGGCCATGACCAAGTCCAGCCTGATGCTCGGACTCGGCGAGACCGAGGACGAAGTGTGCTCCGCGATGGACGAGTTGCGCGCCGTCGGCTGCGACATGCTGGTCATCGGCCAGTACCTGCGTCCGACGGAGAAGCAGGTGGCCGTGGCCGAGTACCTGAGCCCTGAGCGTTTCGACCGTTATGCAGGCCTGGCGCGCGAGCGCGGCTTCGGGTCGGTCGTGTCGGCGCCGCTGGCCCGGACCAGCTGGCACGCAAGGGAAGGCTGCGATGCCGCATCCCTGGCTGCCGGACGCGGCTTATGAAAGGCTCCTACATAGGGAAGCCCGCCGGCGGGAAGCTGTTGCGGCTCGACCTCGAGTGGGAAGACGGCCTCGTCGCGAGCGTCGCCATACGCGGCGATTTCTTTGCCCATCCCGAGGAAGGTTTCGAGGACGCCGAGGCCGCGCTCGTCGGGACGTCCGTCGACGACGTCGGCGAAACTTTCGCCGCCGGGTTGTCCAGCCGCGGGGTGACGCTCTTCGGCCTGACCGCGGCCGACATCGGCGCGGCCGCCGCATCGATAGTCGCCTCCAGTGGCGCGAAAGGGACTTTTTCATGATGTCTTTCAGGTACCTGGAGACAGGGGCCAACCCTGCAGCCTTCAACATGGGCCTCGACGAGGCCATCCTCGAATCGGTCTCCACGGGAACCGAGCGGCCGACGCTGCGTTTTTACGCATGGAAGCCGGCGGCGGTTTCCATCGGGTATTTTCAGGGAGTGCGCGACGAGGTCGACCTGGAACGTTGCGCCGAGCTGGGCGTGGATGTCGTCCGTCGACTGACCGGCGGTGGAGCCGTGTTCCATTCAGCCGAACTGACGTACAGCGTGGTCGTTCCCGAGTCTCACCCTCTCGCAGCGGGCGGTATCATGGAGTCCTATCGGGCCGTCTGCGCCGGCGTCATCGGGGGACTGGCGGTACTCGGCATAGCCGCGGAATTCGCCCCGCTCAACGATGTTGTCGCATCCGGGAAAAAGCTTTCGGGCAACGCACAGACCAGGAAGCGCGGCTGCCTGCTCCAGCACGGCACCGTGCTGCTCGGCGTCGACCTGGACACGATGTTCACGGTGCTCAAGGTTCCCAACGAGAAGCTGAAGGGAAAGCTGATAGAGGATGTCTGCGCGAGGGTGTCTTCGGTATCGGACATGACCGGCAGGACCGTCGGCTACGACGAGGCGGTGCCGGCTTTCGAGCGCGGATTTGCCGACGCGCTGGGCGGCCTCGGAGAACGGTCCGGTCCGAGCCCGGCGGAGCTGGCCAGGGCCAGGGCCCTGGCCGAGGAGCGCTTCGCCAGCAGGACGTGGATATTCAGGCGCTGAGCCGGAGTCTGTCTAATTGAGGGGGTCGGCAGCGCCGGGAGCCGTCGCAACAGTGTTTGCCTTCGGGCGCCTGGCCACGACCTGGGCCTCGAAAAGCGCTTCGAGCCTTTCGCGGTATCCGGTGATGCGGTAGATGTAATCGAGCGTGCGCCTGGGCGTGCCGCCCGTGCTGACGCGTCCCAGCCCGGCGTTGTACATGGCGAGCGCGGCGACTTCGTTGCCGCCGTTCTTGAGGCAGAATGCGAGGTGGTCGATGCCGTTCCGGACGTTCGTGTCAATGTCGTAGAATTCATCCAGCGACAGCGAAGGGAACGAAAGCGAATTGAGCTGGAATAGTCCCCGGTCGATCGACTTCGAATTGTGGTTGTATGCCTTGGGGTTGAAGCTGCTCTCCTCGTACACCAGGGCGAACGCGAGGGATGTGGAAACGCCCCGTTCCGTCGACTCGTCGAGGATCGCCCTTGCGACCTCGTAGTCGCCGGTCAGGCCCTCGAAGAACGCGACCACGAGAGCGCGGGTATCGGGATTCCGGTACAATGCCGAGACGTGGTCGACCGTGGCCGTTGACTCCATGGCCGACCTGAAATCCCCCGAGCCGAGGCTGCTCAACGTCATGAAATCCGACGAAACGTACGCTTCGAGCTCGTCCGGGGACTGTAGCGACCATGATCCGTATACGCTGAGCGTCAAGACCAATACCGAAAAAATGAAGAAGGAGACTGAAACGCTGGGGCCTGTTCTTGATTCCATGCAGTGAATATGCTCCTGTCCGTTATTTTGCTCGCTCCGGCGGGGACTGTCCCGCTTGACTCGAGAAGCAAACTATATATTACTGTTTTTCGCTTTTGAGTCAAGTAGTAGACAGAATCGATAGGAAATGCCCGGAATCATGCTAGGAAGCGACTGGCTTGTCATGGGCCTTCGTCGAGTCGAACGCCGCGGCTATCGCGCAACGGGTAAGTTCCTCGACCCTGCGGGCCGCGCTCTCCGCGTCGATCCGGCGCTTGTCCTCCTCTAGCCTCGACCGTGCCTCAAGGTCGAGGCGAAGCCTGGCGTTGGCGGCGGTCAGTGCCTCTATCCTGGCATCCTGCTCGGCGATCGTCCTCCTCAGTTCCGAGCAGGCCGTGCCGGCTATCGACTGCTCCCGCACCTTGATGACGACGACGAGGGCGACCAGCAGGGCTGCTCCCGCCATCGCAAGGCCGAAGGTGCGCCACCAGGTGGACCGCTTCGTCTCGAGCGCCAGCGACACGCCCATCCACTTGCGGTTTATGGTGTCGAGCGTTCCCGTCTCCCTCGCCCTTCGTATGCCCGTGTCGAGCACTGAAAGAAGTATCGCGTTGCCGGTGGCTACCGCCATGCAGTCCTGCCCGACGTACAGCGGGCTGGACGTCTTCTTGATCCTGTCTGACAGGCGATCGTCGTAGATGTGGTACAGCACTATCTGCTCGTCGCCTACCATCGCGTCGGCCTCGCCGGATGCGACGAGCGCGAGGGCGGACCTGAAGTCGTCGGTGTAGACGAAGCGCACGTCCAGGCCGGCTCCGGTCAGGTACTCGATGGCATAGTCGCCCCTCTGGACGGCGACGCGCTTTCCGTCCAGGTCGGACGACATCCCGATGTCGGTCCGTTCGCTTCGTACGAAGATCGAGGCGGGTACCTCGAACACCTCGGCGCTGAAGTCGTAGCGTCGCGCCCGTACCTCGCTTCTGAATATGCCCGTCAGGGCGTCGGCGATTCCGCTGTTTACCGCTTCTTGGGCCGCCTCGAAAGTCATCGGCTTGAACACGGCGGTGAATCCGAACTCCGTAGCGATCCAGCGTATCAGCTCGGGCGACATGCCGGTATACTCGCCCGAGCGTCTGTCGACGAACTCGAACGGCGGATAGGCAAGCTGCCCGGCGAACACGATCTCCCTTCTTTCGGCGAGCCAGGCCCTGGCGCCCGAGGAAAGCCCGTCTTCCGCGCTTGCCGGCAACGCGGGCGACGTGATGGCGAGCGCCAGCAGCGCCGCCTTCAGGAACTTGTTTTTCATGGAGATAAGTATATTATGTCACCACGCAATTGCGCTACGGGTCCGAAGCCGGACCATACCGAGGAGTCAAGCATGCACGATAGGGAAGCCGCGCTGTCGCTATGGCGGGAGTACAACGACGAAGATTCTCTGTTCCGCCACGCGCTGGCGGTCGAGGCGGCAATACTGGGCTCTGGTCGGCCTCCTCCACGATATCGACTACCAGCGCCATCCTGACGAGCACCTCAAGCACGCCAGGACGATGCTGTCGGCCGCCGGATGGCCCGAAGACTTCATCCGAGCGGTCGAGAGCCATGGATGGGGCCTCTGTTCGGAGGTCGAACCCCTGCTGAAGATGGAGAAAGTCCTGTACGCGGTAGACGAGCTGACCGGCTTTGTCGCGGCCTGCGCGTATGTCAGGCCCAGTCGCAGCGTCCTCGACATGGAAACAAAGTCCGTCAGGAAGAAGTGGAAGAGTGCGGGTTTCGCAGCCGGCGTCAGCCGCGACGTCATAGAAAAAGGCGCCGCGATGCTCGGTGTGGAGCTGGACGATCTGATAGCCGAAACGATCATGGCGCTGCGCGACGTCGCGGAGGCAGTCGGCCTCAAGGGTACCCTCTGATGCTTGAGAAACTGGCGCAGACCTTCGGCGACATAGTCAGGACCGTCGGCGGCAAGTCGACGATAAGCGAGAAGAACGTCGAGGAAGCGGTCGACCGCATCAAGATGGCGCTGCTCGAGGCCGACGTCAACCTCCGCGTCGTCCGCCGTTTCGTCAACGCGACCATAGAGGAAGCCAAGGGCGAAAAGGTGCTCCGCGCGGTCGATCCGGGCCAGCAGTTCGTCAAGATAGTCTATGACCGCATGGTGGCGCTGCTGGGCGACACGAGGCAGGACCTCGCGCTCAAGGGCCCCGATACCGTGAGCGTCATCCTTCTCCTGGGGCTGCAGGGTTCAGGCAAGACGACGAGCGCGGCCAAGCTGGCCCTGCACCTCAAGGGAAAGGGCCGCCGCGTGTTGCTTGCAGCCTGCGACCTCGTCAGGCCGGCGGCCGCCGAGCAGCTGGCGGTGCTGGGCTCGCAGGTAGGCGTCGAGGTGTTCCGCGGCGAGGGGACGGACCCCCTGACGATCGCCAGGGCGGCGCTTGCAAGGGCGAAGAAGGAACTTTTCGACACGGTCATCGTCGACACGACCGGCCGGATGCAGGTCGACGAGGCGATGATGGACGAGCTCGTCCGCATGCGCGACCTCGTGAAACCCGACGAGGCGCTTCTCGTCGCGGACGCGATGACCGGGCAGAGCGCCGTAGACATCGCCAAGGCCTTCGACGAGCGCATCGGCATCACGGGTGTCATACTGTCCAAGTTCGATTCCGACACCCGCGGCGGCGCGGCCCTCTCGCTCAAGTCGGTGACCGGCAAGCCCATCAAGTTCGTCGGCGTCTCCGAGCGCCCCGAAGGTCTCGAGCCTTTCTACCCGGACCGGGTCGCCAGCCGCATATTGGGCATGGGCGACGTCGTGTCGCTCGTCGAGAAGGCCCAGGCCACCATCGACAAGGGCGAGGCCGAGGCCCTCGAGAGGAAGATGGCCGACGAGTCGTTCTCGCTGCAGGACTACCTGGACCAGATCAGGCGCGTGAGGAAGATGGGTTCGCTGAAGAGCATCGTCGACATGATGCCGGGGCTTGCCGGCCAGGTGAGCGAGGAGCAGTTCGATGAACGGGACATGAGGCGCGAGGAGGCCATCCTCCTGTCGATGACCAGGAAGGAGCGCGTCAACCACCTGATAATCGGGCCTACGAGGCGCTCGAGGATAGCGCGCGGATCGGGTACGTCGGTAGCCGAGGTCGGCAGGCTCCTGAAGAAATTCGAGAAATCTCGCCTGATGATGAAAAAGGTAGTCAAGAACAAGAAGATGGCCGAGAAATTCATGGGCGGCGCGCGTTAGCCGCCGTGGCCTGCGAGGCCTTTACACAATCCGGCGCTTCGAGATATACTCCCTCCGCTTCCATGGGCCCTCGTTCCGTGGCCAAGCCCTGAGACAGCACCACTGAAACGGAGAACACGATATGTCTAGACAATGCGATATCTGCGGCAAGGGTACGATCACCGGAAACACGGTCAGCAAGTCCAAGAACAGGGTCCGCAGGGTCTGGCGTCCAAACATCCAGTCGGTCAGGACCATGATCGGCGGCACCGTCCTGGCGCTCAAAGTCTGCACCAGGTGCCTGAAAGCCAACAAGATCGTCAAGTACGTCTGAGCAAGGCGTCCTGCGGTTCATAAAGCGGCCGTCCACGATGGGCGGCCCGCATTATTTTAAAGATGTTCCGCCGCGTCGGGCCTTTTGGCGACCGCTTTGACGTTTCTCCCCTTGCGGACTTCCGGCTCATGGACTATAAATTCTACCGATGCCCCCGGCTTTGCGATGAACCGTCATCCGGCGAGGACCTTAAGGAGCGTAGACGACCATGATCGCCAAGAGTGACATGCCCAACCTCAATGACAAGAGACCCGAGGGCCTCAAGCCCGAAGGCACCCCGTACCGCGTCCTCATCGTCGACGATTCGATGTTCATCGCCAAGCAGCTCGGCCAGATCCTGACTTCCGAGGGTTTCGACGTGGTCGGGACCGCGTCCGACGGCCTTGCCGGCTTCGAGAGGTACAAGGAGCTCGCGCCGACGGTCGACCTCGTGACTATGGACATCACGATGCCCAAGATGGATGGCGTGACGGCCCTCGAGAAGATCCTCGAGTACGACAAGACCGCCGCGGTGGTCATGGTCAGCGCGCTGGGCAAGGAAGACGTCGTCAAGAAGTGCCTGCTCCTCGGCGCCAAGAGCTACATCGTCAAGCCGCTGGACAGGAAAAAAGTACTGGAACGCATCCTGTCAATACTCAGGCATTGACGATCCGGCGCTCGCCGTGCATAATGCCTTGAGCCTCTTCGTAAGCTAAGCGTACCTGCCTGACGGCTTTCCGGCCCGATGGTCTGGTCCATAAGGAGATCAATCGTGCCCTGCGGAAGAAAACGCAAGCTCAAGAAGATAGCCACTCACAAGCGGAAGAAGAAGAAGAGAAAGAATCGGCATAAGACCCGCAAGTGACCGTGTGCTATCGCATCGGGAACGGCCGCGGCCCCAGGGCTTCGGCCGTTTTTTATTGCCCTTATCGTTCTATCCACTTAGAATAGTTGACATGGCCCGAGATATCGACGCTTACCAGCTGCTGAAAACCTTCACCTCCAGGAACAAGACCTATGTGGTGGAGTATCTGGCCTTCTCGCAGGCGATACAGCGGCAAGCCAAGTCATACGACCAGTCAGATCCCTTCTACCGGGACCTCGCGCTCCATCCCGACGGCATCCTCATACCGAAGCTGTTCCAGCTGGCCAGGGACAAGCGAATCTCCCTGCAGTCAGTCGGAAACCGTATCGACCTCATCCTGCTGCCCGAGGCGTTTACCGAGGCGGTCTACGCCGAGTACCGGCGCATCGAGGAAAACCCCGACATCCCGTTCCCAGAAGAGGATTCGCTGCGGATGCCGGTTCCTCCGGAGTGGATACAGGCCGTCTCCGTGGAGTCCGACCTGCCGTCCCTCATCGACGTGGAGGGTGACCGCAACGTACCGCTGTACCGCCTGCTCTTCCCCGAGGGTTTCAGGCCCTTCGTCGTGCTGTCGGCGGCGGTGGGAGACAAGCTCCTCGAGTACGCGGCGCTCAAGATACGCAACTACCTTCGCAAGGGCTCGAACAAGGACTTCATACAGCAACGGCTGGCCGGCGCGTTCTCCGGGAAAGAGCGGATGGTCAAGGATAGCCTGACCTCCATCATGATACGGCCTTTCGACGCGGTGCAGGAAATGCGCCAGGGTTCCGGCGAGTTCTCGTACTCGTTCTGGGCGTACTTGACGACCGCGATCCGCAAGGACCTGTCGAGCAAGGGCGATCCCGGCCCGGATGACATTGCAGCCTATCAGGCGTCGTACATAGTCGACGTCTACAACAACCATTACAAAAACCGCTCCCAGCGGCTGCAGGAACGCGAAACCGCGATCAAGATGCTGTCGTCGCTGCTACGGAAACCGCCGTTCCTATATACGATAGAAGACATCATCGATTTCAGGGACAGCCAGGGGCGACCCCTGCTCGGGAAGTATACGCGCGAGGAGCTTGAGCAGTGGATACAGGAACGGACTACCCAGGCTCCGGAAGGCATGCTGCCTGAAATCCTGCTCATCGGTACTGGCCATGCCAAAGGCCGGTTGATAGCCAAGGACACGCTGCTGCCGTTCCTCGTCAAGGCGCTGCGCGAGGCGAGGACTGCCATCAAGGCGCTCATCACGCGCGACTGGCGCGACATCCTGGCCGACTTCTCTTCAGGCCTCGCCATGGAGGATGATGCCGCGTTCAGGACGGAACTCGAGAAGCGCCTCGAGGTCCATTCTCCCATCCTCCTGGGAATCCTCCAGACTGCCTTGCCGCCACTGGTGTACCAGGAATTCCGCGGCGTCAAGGATGCATCGCCTGAACTCGAGCGTTGCTTCGGCGGCGACAAGGTGGCGGGTCCCGACGTGCTGCTCGACCTGGACCGCAAACGGCTCCTGTCGGACGTGCGCATGCTGCTGCCCTTCTGGTATTCCCTGCCGTTCGTGGCGGCGATAATGGGGTTGTTCTCGAGGAAACGGAAACGCCGATCGGCGAAGCGCGCCGGAGCGACCGTATCGCCGCGCCTGGACGAGGCCGAAGCTTCGGGCGGCCAGGCCGTCAACTCGCGGGCGGCTGAATTCGGCCAGATGGCCAGAGCCGCCGAAAAAAAGATGCTGCCGCAAGGCCAGACGCTCGAGGACTACCTTGTTTCACTTTCTTCACGCTGGAATACCCTGCTTGACCCGGTAGCCAAGGCGAACCTGAGGGAAGACATCAATTCGCTCGTCCGCGACTTCGTCCGTACGACGCTCCGGTCTATGCGGCCTTCGAGTTTTACGCCCGAGCGCATAGAAAGAATGGCGGCAACCATCGCGGACAGGCCGAACCTGATGCGTATCCGAAACCATACGGCTCTAGAGGAATACGTCAAACTGTATATCATCAAGCTGTTGAAACGATGAACGCCTCGATTGTCGGCGTCGTACTGTGCCTCGTGTTTTCCGCCCTGTTCTCGGCGGGAGAGACGGCGTTCACCTCGCTGACGGTCTTCCAGATAGAGACGATGAAAAAGCGGAAAGTCGGCGGCGCGGTCGTCGAGCGGCTGGCGCGGAAGCCAGACGAGCTGCTCGCGACCATCCTCATAGGCAACAACGTCGTCAACATAAGCGCTTCCGCGCTCGCCACCCAATGGGCCATCGAGCGCTGGGGAGACTGGGTGCTCGGGCTCGTCACCGGGGTGCTGACCCTGGTCGTGCTCATCTTCGGCGAGGTGACGCCCAAGCGCGTCGCCATAACCCACAACGAGAGCGTCGCTTCCGCGCTTGCCCCGATGCTGCTCGTCTGTACCTGGCTGTTCAAGCCCTTCGTGCTTCTCGTCAACGCGCTGAGCTCGCTCATCACGAGGTTCTTCGGCGAAACCCGACCCGACGCGGTGTCCATGGATACGATGGTGCAGATGATGTCGATAGCCGAGCACCTGGGCGTCATCGATTACGCCAAGAGCCGCATGGTCAAGAACGTGTTCCGGCTTGGCGCCACGATGGTCCAGGCGGTGATGACTCACCGGATCGACGTGTTCAGCCTGGACTCGGCGACGAGCGCCGATGACGCCTGCAGGCTGGCATCGGACGCCGCGGTGTCCCGGGTGCCTGTCTACGAAGGAGAGAGCGAGAACATCGTCGGGGTAGTCTCCATACGTGACGCTGTGGTCGAGGTGCTTGCCGGGCGGGGAGGCCAGCCGGTCTCCGGCTTCATGGCGGATCCATTGTTTGTCCTGCCCAACAAGACGGTCAGCGACATGTTCGCGCTGTTCAAGAAGAGGAAGGATACCTTTGCCGTCGTCATCGACGAATACGGCGGACTCGCCGGCATCGTGACGATACGGGACATCGTCGAGGAGATAGTCGGCGAGATATACGAAGACTCGGAAGAAGCCTCCCGCGAACGCGTCGAGAAGCGGCCGGACGGGTCGTACCTCGTCTCCGGCGACGCGCCCCTGTCGGTCCTGGCCGAGATCTCCGGCGGGGAGCCCCCGAACCTGCCGTACGTCCAGACGGTCGCCGGCTATGTGGCCTGGTCCCTCGACAGGATAGCGGTACCCGGCGATGTCGCCGATACCCCGCTCGGTACGTTCACCGTGACCGTCGTGGAGGCCAACCGCGTCGAGAGGGCCGTGTACCGGCCTGGACGGAAGGAATAGGCCATGGCTGGCTCGGGCGATCTCCTGAGGCTCGGGGTGGAACGCATCGTTCCCGGAGGAGACGGGTTCGGCCGTTGCGACGGACGCGCCGTCTTCGTGCCGATGTCGGCGCCCGGCGACGAGCTCGAGGTCCGGGTCGTCGAAACCAGGCCAGGCTACCTGCGGGCACAGATCGTCAGCGTGCTCTCCCCCGGACCAGGCCGCGTGGAGCCTGGTTGCCCGCATTACGGCGACTGCGGCGGATGCAACATGATGCACCTGTCCTACGAAAGCCAGCTCGAAGCCAAGCTCGGTTTGGTCCGCGACGCCTGGAGACGCTCGGGCGGCATCCCCGCGGGAGCGGACGACGGCGCCTTCGGGCCAGGCGGCCTCGAGGCCGTGGCTTCAGCGCCGCTGGGCTACCGCAACAGAGCCCAGTTCCATGTCGACGCATCGGGCCGCGTCGGTTACGCCCGCCGCTCTTCCTCCTCGATACTGCCGGTTGACCGCTGCCCCGTCCTGGCAGCTCCGTTGTCGCGGTGGC
>PGXR01000329.1 GCA_002839245.1 Spirochaetae bacterium HGW-Spirochaetae-7
AATCTCCGCATCAACCGTTTTGCCAATGCCCTGATTGCACTTGGATGCAAACAAGGCGATCGCCTGACTATCATGGCCGACAACTGCGCCAAGTATCTGGAGGCCTATTTTGCGGCTGCCAAGCTCGGCATGAGCGTAACTCCGCTCAATACCCGTCTGGGTGACGAGGAACTGGTGTTCATCATGAATGACAGCGAGGCCACCCTTCTGGTCGTGGGCGACGGGTATGAGGAGAAGGTACGGGACTTCAAACCGCAGTTGAAGAACATAACATCCTGGATCAGCTTCGACAAGCCTGTGGATGGCTTTCTCGACTACGATGCTCTCCTGGCCGGGGCCACGGATGACGAACCCGACCCGGACCTCTATGATGTACATGAGGACGACCTCGCCATCCTCATGTACACCGGAGGAACCACCGGCCTGCCCAAGGGAGTGATGCTTTCGCACCGCAACGTCATGCTCTCCGGCACCATGGCCGCCTTGAGCATGAACCTGAACCGGGACGACGCAACCTGTTACGTGCTGCCCATCTTCCATGTTTCCTGGTGGCCGATCCTGGCCATCATGAACGTGTGCGGAAAGGTCTGCATCAACCGCAAGCCCAATCTCGACACGATCTTTCAGCTCATCCAGGACGAAAAATGCACGCACATGAACCTGGTGCCCACGATCTACGGCTGGATGGAGGACTATCCCAATATCGAGAAATACGATCTGTCCAGCCTGCGTATCCTGTCCTATGCGGGCAGCCCTTTCCCGACCGAGGTCCTGATACGTTGCATCAAAAGGTTCGGCAACATCTTCGGCCAGGGCTACGGCTCCACCGAGACCGCGGGTGCCCCCGTGACCATGCTGAGCTGGGATGATCATTACCTTGAGGGTCCGAAAGCCAAATACCTTACCAGTGCCGGCAAGGCTTCCCCCTGCTCGCGTGTCAAGGTCGTGGACGAGGATGACAACACCCTTGGTCCAGGTGAAATCGGTGAGATCTGTGCTCGCGGTAAACACATTATGAAGGGGTACTGGAAGAACCCGAA
>PGXR01000136.1 GCA_002839245.1 Spirochaetae bacterium HGW-Spirochaetae-7
TATGAGCTGCTCGGTCTCTTCATACGCGCCTTCGCCGAAATGCGTCTGTACGAGCCTGCCGTCCCTTCCGTACAGATAATGTGCGGGCCAATACCGGTTGGAGTAGGCGTTCCAAATCCCGAAATCGTTGTCCATGACCACCGGCCAGGTGACGCCCAGGTCTGAAACCGCTCTCCGTACGTTCGCTTCCGATCGCTCGAACGCGAATTCCGGCGAATGCACCCCGATGATGACGAGGCCGGAGGACGCATACTTGTCATGCCAGGCACGGAGCCAGGGCAGGGTCCTCACGCAATTGATGCAGGAATACGTCCAGAAATCGACCAGGACCACCTTGCCCCGCAGATCTGGCGAAGCCAGGGCCGGGGAGTTTATCCAGGCGCCGGAGCCGAGCGACAAGGGATCGACGCCGGGAGCTGAGGCGTCACCGGAAGAAAAATCGGGTACCCGTTTCGGGGCCTCCGCGGCACGGGATTCGAGTGCCTTGCGGACCGAATCGCGTTCCTCTATCGCCGTGAGGCCCGAGCCGTAGTTCGGGAACACGTCGAGGAGCCAGGACTGGAACGAGCGGTCGACGCCGGTGAAGAGCGCGACGGCGGTCAGCAGCATGAGCACGCCGAACAGCTTCTGAACCTTGTCGGTATTGCGCGACAGGAAAGAGAAGCGGTTCAGGAGCCCGCGTCCCCCCTTCATGATGAGGAAGAGCGGGATGGCTGTACCGGCCGCATAGGCGAGCGTTATGAAGACGCTGCCGGCGTCCGTTGCCCCGCTCAGCGACAGCGATATGACGGAAGCCATGATCGGCCCGACGCAGGGCGTCCATACCAGGCCAAGGCTGACGCCGAGCGCGAAACCGCTCCAGAAACCCTTCTTGACGGCGCCGGGAGCGTGATTCCTTCCGGCCCTGGATCCGAACGAAGACGCGAAGGCGGAGAACTTTTCCTTGAGGGACGGCACCACCATCACCACGCCAAATGACAGGATGGTAATAGCGGCTACGTAGCGGAGTACGTCCGCCGGTATGCCCAGGGCCCGCGTGATGCCGGTAAGGGTCAGTGTGAAGACACTGAAACTGAAAATGAATCCGCTGATGATCCCCCAGGGCCGGGCCTTCCCGCCGCCGACCGAGCCTGACAGCACGACCGGCAGCACCGGCAGGATGCACGGAGACAAGACCGTGACGATCCCTGCCAGGAACGCGAACATCATCAAAAGTGCCATGCTTGCCTCCTATCGTGCATCACCGGATTTCCACGACAAATCCATTACATGCCGACTGCGTTGCGGGCGATTTCGGCGACTTTCGTCGTGCCGGACCAGACCTTGAGCTTTTCGCCCTTGGATCCCAGGGATACGAACGTATGCTGGTAGCTGATGCCGTATTTCGCCTTCAGCGCCGCCGATTTGTCGTAGTCGACCACGACAATGACCAGATCGGACGGAACCATCCTGGCGTTCGCCTTCAGATCGCGGTACGTCTGGCGGCAGGTCGGGCACCAGCTCGCGGCGAAGAAATAGACGACCCGTTTGTGCGATGCGATCGCCTGTGCCGCCGCCTCGCTCGTGAACGGGATGACTCCCGGCGCGAGTCCCGACAGGTCGAATACCGCCTTTGACGGATCGACCGACATCATCGCGTCGCCGGCCCCCGCCGGGCCCTGCACAATGTCCTGCGCCTGTACCCCGGCGATCAGGACGTAAGCCATGACGATTACGGACAATGACTTCTTCATAGCAGCCTCCATGACTGTATTGCTGACATGAACTGTAATATATAAGGGCACATGCGGAAAGTAAAGGCAATTATACAAAATGTAAAAGTAAGCTTACAAATGCGGAAGCCTTTCGCTGAAACCAGAATCCTCAGTTATGGAATCGGGAGTAGCGGAGTACGGCGAGCTTGACGACGACCATCAATGCCAGGACCAGGAGCAGGGAGGGGTCGAGATCGTGGCGAAGGTCCTGTACGACGATCAAGGCCGAGAGGGACACGACGCCCACCAGGTAGCCCATCCGGTTGGCCCGATACAGGAGAAGGCTCTCCCGTTCATCCTGGGCCTTTTCCTGGAAGATCGCTCCCGCGTACAATGCGAAGGCTACCGCGAAGACGCCCAGGAGCACCATTTGCGTGGCGGTGGGCATCAGCCAGTGGAAGGGATCGAGCTTCAGGAAGAGGACCGCCAGCAACGCCGCGGAAACGGTGATTTCACTCGGTTTCTTCATAGAAAAGATCCTCCACGGTACACCCCAGGATCCTGGCCAGCCGGAGCGCCAGCAATACGGACGGCGTATAGTTGCCCTTCTCGATCGCGATGATGGTCTGGCGCGTCACGCCGACCGCTACCGCCAAGTCTTCCTGGGTGCGGTCGGCGACGACCCTGCGCTGCCTGAGCCTGTTCATCACCTTGATGTCCATATCAGGCGAACCTAACGGAGAATCGGTTCGGGGTCAAGCTCCGGGCCGCCTCACCGGGATCCGGCCAACCAGTAGGCGGTGACGATCGGCGGCGCCTTGGCGCCGTCGGGGACGAAGATCATCGACGCGGAGTTCATGCAGTACCGCAGTCCGGTACCTTCGGTGAAGGTCGATGGTCCGGGGCCGTCATCGAAGACGTGCCCGAGGTGGCTGCCCGAACTCGAATCGATGACCTCCACGCGCTCCGTTCCGAAGCTCCTGTCGATTACCAGTACCACTGCGCCTTGGTCGACAGGCTTGCTGAAGCTGGGCCAGCCGGTACCGGATTCGAACTTCGTCTCGGATCGGAAGAGGGGCTGGCCGGTCGCGGCCGAATAGAAGGTTCCTGTCCGGTGTTCATCCCAGGTATCGCCCGTGAACGCGCGCTCGGTACCTGCCTGACGCAGGACGCGGAAGCGAGCATCCCCGAGTTCCTCCTGCCACTGTGCGTCGGTCTTCGTTATCGGGAAAGAGATTCCAGACGCGGACGCCACGACCGGCAGCCCGTGCCAGGTACCGGCCGGTTTCGGTGCCATCGCTGCGGGTATGGCGTTTGCGGCGAGCAAGGCGGGGTAGGTACGTTCCAATGCCTCCACCTTCGGCCTGTCGTTGTAGAGGATGTACGGATAGTCCGGATTCAGGCGCATGAAATCCTGGTGATAGTCTTCCGCAGGATAGAATTGGACCAGCGGAACGATCCGGGTGACGACCGGGGCCGGGAAGACCTTGGCGTCATCGATTATCTTGACATAGGCCTCCGCGACTTTCCGCTGGGCCTCGTCGCCATAGAAGATCGCGGAACGATACTGGGTCCCATGGTCGGGTCCCTGGTAGTTCAGCTGGGTCGGGTCATGGGCTATCCGGAAATAGACCTGCAGCAGCGTACCGTA
Source organism: Spirochaetae bacterium HGW-Spirochaetae-7 (assembly GCA_002839245.1). Taxonomy (GTDB): domain Bacteria; phylum Spirochaetota; class Spirochaetia; order Treponematales; family UBA12059; genus SZUA-370. The sequence continues at coordinate 3,346 of PGXR01000136.1, forward strand.
TGACACGACCGAGGGATCGAACGTCACGCGTACCGCCTCGGCATGTCCGGTGCTGCCCGAGCTGACGAGATCGTAGAACGCGTCCTTGGCCGCTCCGCCGGAATACCCCGAGACGACGTCCGATACTCCGTTCAGACGCTCGAAAACGCCTTCCATGCCCCAGAAACAGCCGCCCGCGAGCACCGCGGTCTCCAGGGAACCAGGCGATACAGACTTTGCTGCGGGCGGCGACGGGAAGTCCGCGGCACTGCGCGTGTTGGTCGCACCGGCCGAAGGAGTCGAACAGGAAGCGAGCGCAAACAGAATCAACGCACCGTACAGTGCCACGGATGACGTTCGAAGTGTCTTCATCATTGTGCCTCCTTTTCCAATATCGTTTTTCATGAATGTAAAGTCAAGTATACAAGAGTAAATTTATAATAAATATGCATTTGAAAGACCCTGGAAGCGGGAAACGCAGGGTGGGGTGAGCCCGACAGGGTTCTGGGCCCCATGGCAAGGCGCTAGAATCGAGCCGCACGGGACTGACCATGCTCTCGGTCCCGGTGGAAAGACAGCGAAGCCCCGAAGCTGGCGCGTCGGGGCTTCGCTGGCCTGAGGCGATTGCTGTTCAGTTGTCCCGGGAAATTTCCGTCTCGTACAGTTCCTCGAAGTAACGCTTGTGTCGGGTCTCCTCGGCGGCGAGACGCTCGAAGATCGACCTGGCTTCGGTATCGGCGGAAGCCGCGGCCATGTCGACGTACAGTGAACCCGAACGCTCCTCCTTCTTGATGGCTGTGCTCAGGATGTCCTGGAAATTCATGCCTGCCGTCGGCTTTTCTTCGGCTGCCAGTCGCCTGGCGAGCCCCAGGTCGACGGCAGCCTTGGGCGAGAGCTTCACGGCGCCTCGGGTCTTCATGCCGGTGAGCATCGTCACGTGACCTTCCTCCATGGCCAGGAACTCCGCCAGGACGGATTTCTGGGCCGCGAACGAGGCCATCGCGGACAGTTGGGCGTAGAAGGCCACCGCCGCCCGTTCCATGCTTATAGCAAAATCGAGCGCTTCGTCGAATCCGTGTGCGTCCATGTCAGGCTCCTTTCCCGCCCAGCAGGCGGTCGATGCCGACGGCGGCGCGGTGGCCGTCGGCTATGGCGGAGATGGCGTCCTTGCGGTCGTTTACCAGGTCGCCACCCGCGAAAACGGGAGCGCCGGCGACGGTTCCGGTGGAGGCCTTGCCATCGGCGTCGACGATGGGCTTGAAGCGTTTCATCGGCACTCCGTCGGATTCGGCGACGAATGACAGGTCGGGACCCTGGCCGATGGCCGCTATGATGGAGTCGTAGCGCTCTTCGCGGACCGCTCCGGGGATTGGCTCGGGGACCGGGCGCTTGCCGGGTTCCTTCTGCACCATCACCGCGTCGTTCCAGACGAAGATCGCCGACTTGCCGGCGTATGCGCCTGCGGCATCCTTCACCTCGAGCGGAATGGCCTTCTCGACGAGCCTGGCGCCTTCGGCCTTGGCCTCGCTGATTTCCTCGGCGTCGGCGGGCATGTCCTGCTCGCGGCGGCGGTACAGGATGTCCACCTTGGCTCCGTGCCGGAGCGCGGTGCGCGCGGCGTCCATCGCGACGTTGCCGCCGCCGATGACGGCGACGCGCTCGCCTAGCCTGAGTTCCTCGCCGCGGGTGGCTGCCGCCAGCACGGCAACGCCGTCGAGCACGCGGGGGTGCTTGTCGCCGGGCACTTCCAGGCCGTACGCGGTCGGCAGTCCCGTGGAGAGGTACACCGCGTCGTAATCTGCGCGCAGCTTGGCCAGCGTTATTTCCTTGCCAATGGAGACGCCGCGCTTTATCCCGACTCCCAGGCTCTCGATGTAACCGATGTCCTTGTCCAGGGCAGGGTAGGGAAGGCGGTATTCGGGAATCCCGTAGCGCAGCATGCCGCCCGCCTCGCCGTCCTTCTCGAAGACGGTCACCTTGTATCCCAGCAGCGTAAGGTAGTACGCAGCCGAGAGGCCTCCCGGGCCGGCGCCCACCACGGCTACCTTCCTGCCCGTCGGCGCCTCGGCCCGCGGCAGGGCCTTGGCGTAGTCCGAAAGCTCGACCTGATCGGCGATGTAGCGCTTGAGCCAGCGGATGGCCACGGGATCGCCGCCGGTGCCGATGGAGCAGGCCTCCTCGCAGAGGTGGGTGCAGATGCGGCCGCAGGCCTCGGGGAAAGGGTTGGTCTCGTAGAGGAGGCGTAGACCCGTATCCAGCTCGCCGTCGCGGACGGCCTTGATGTAGCCGGGTATGTCCATGTGTGCCGGGCAGGAGGCGATGCAGACGCCGCAGGACACGCAGCGGTCGGCTTCCTTCTCCGCCTGCTGGCGCGAGTAGCCCCTGACCAGCTCCAGGAACGACTTGACGGCCTCCGCATGATGCAGTTCCGGCATGTCGACGCGGTGTTCGTCGAGCAGGCGATAGCCTTCGGCGCGGCGATAGCCGAGTTCGGCGCCGTCCCAGGGCTTGGGTTCGACGCCTGGCGTGTAGCGGAACACCTCGGGATCGGAGTCTATCCAGACGTATTCATTGCTCATGCCCAGCGATCCCGACGGGCAGATGTCGACGCAAAGGGCGCACCAGCAGCAGCGGCCATAGTCGATGCGTGGCCGGAGTCCGGAATCACCGGGACCGGCGTCGTGGCCGGGCGCCGGCACCATGTCTATGGCCTTGTTCATGCAGATTGCTTCGCAGGTACCGCAGCCGACGCATTTGTCGGCGTCGTTGATGTGGAAGCCGCGGTAGCGCGGGGCGCCGGGTCGATCGTCTATCGGCTTCTTGACCGTGAACGGCTTCTCGAAGGCGCGTTTCCAGACCGCGAACGGCGCTATGAAGTCTTTGATGTCCATTCGCTTACCTCTCGATCTCGGGCGGATAGGTGTGGAGGCTGACCATCAGGCCTGCCACGTCGGCTATGTTGACGCCCCGCACCAGGCGTTCCATCACGGATACCGCGTGGGTGTAGCTCGGGCCGCGGACGGCTATGCGCCGCGGTTTGTCCGAACCGTCCGACACGACGTAGAAACCGTATTCTCCGCGGGTGCACTCGGCGGCCACGTATGTCTCGCCGGCGGGAATCTTCCAGTACAGCGGATTGGGCAGCTTCTCGCGGAACGGGCCGTCCTTGGGCATCAGTTCGACGATCTGGCGTATCAGGTCTATGGCCTGGTACATCTCGCCGAGCCGCAGTTGCGAACGCTCGTAAGCATCGGAGACCTTGCCGACCAACGGCTGGAAGTCGAGCCTGGGGTAGGCCAGGTAGCCTATATCCTTGCGCAGGTCCCGGGCAACGCCAGCGGCGCGCGCGTTGGGGCCGGTGATGCCGTATTTGTCCACCCACTCGGGAGGGATGCAGCCAAGACCCTGCGCACGCATCTTGTAGACGGCGTTGTGGAACATCACCAGCTCGATGTCGTCCAGGTTCTTCTTGATGATGTCCATGGTCTCGAGGACGTGCTGAAGAAAGCCTTTGGGCACGTCGCCGCGGACGCCGCCGGGGATGATATACATGTGGTAGATGCGGCCGCCTGACAGCTCCTCGAAGAGGTCCAGCACGTAGTCTCGCATCGTGACGCTCCACTGGGCTATCGTCCCGTGGCCGAAGGCGCCGGCCTGGCCGCCTATCCACATGAGGAAGCTGGCCAGCCTGATCATCTCCAGCGAGAGCGTGCGCAGCCAGACTGCCTTGTCCGGTATCTCGATGCCTGCCAGCTCCTCGAGCGCCGCCGCGTAACAGTACTCGTTGAAGTCGGGCTCAGGCACCGCGATGCGGCACACCAGGGGGAAATTCTGCATGTACAGCCTGCGCTCCATCAGCTTCTCGAAGCCGCGGTGCAGGTAGCCCACGTGGGTCTCGCAGTCGACGACGGTATCGCCTTCTATGACCAGGCGAAGCGACATGTTGCCGGTTATGCCGGGGTGCTGCGGCCCCTGCCACATCACGAGGTACTTGCCCGATTCCAGGTCGAACGTGGCCTTCTCCTCGGGCGGTATGCGGGGCATGGCGTCTCGCTTCATAGGGAGGCCTCCGGATACAGTTTCTGCTTCATGTGGGCGGCCGGGTCGGCGCTCTCGCGTCCAGGGCGGTCTTCGTAGGTCGCCTGGCTGTATGCCAGCGAGTCAAAGTCACGCCGCATCATCGGCGGCGCGTCCCAGCCTTCCAGCACGAATTCCTCGTCCTTGCGAGGACTGCCGGGGCAGTCGATGCCGAACCATTCCTTGAGCTCGCGCTGGTAGGTCCAGGCCTGTCCCCACAAGAGGTGGATGGAGTCGATTGTCGGGTTGTCCCGGTCGATGTCGCAGTGCACGATGAGGCCGTGGCTTTTTTCGTGGTTGCGGAGCGCGTAGGTCAGGGTAAAAGCCTTGCGCTCGATGTTGTCCACCGCCGTGAGGAAGGACAGGTGCACATAGCCTGCCGAGTCCTTGAGCCAGGCCAGGGAGTCGTGGACACGAATCGCGTCAACCCATACCGAGGCGAGATTCGGTCTTTGATCATGCCAGTCGCGGGCGCCGTAGCGCCTGGCCAGCTCGTTTGCCAGTTCGTTCATCTACGGTCTCCTACCAGTTGTAGTCGGGCATGTTCCAGTCCTTGATGACCTTCTTCTGGTTTGCCTTGTACCATTCGAAGTTGCGGGCATAAGCGTTCTGGCCCTCGGCGTTTCCCGCCTTGATGATCTTCTTGAGTTCCTGGAATCCTGCCAGCAGCGCTTCCGGCCGGGGCATGCATCCGGTTATGTACACGTCGACGGGTATGTACTGGTCTATGCGCTTGATGGTGTTGTAGCTGTCCCAGTACATGCCGCCGTTGATGGTGCACGAGCCCAGCGCGACGACGAACTTTGGACCCATCATCTGCTCGTAGCTGCGCACGATGCGCTTGAGTGTCTTTACCGAGGCGTAGCCGCCGATGACGAAGACCGATGACTGCCGGGGCGTCGGCCGCGGCTGTATGCCGTAGCGGTACATGTCGAAGCGGCTGGTCATCAGGGGCCGAAGCTCGATGGCGCCGCAGCCGGTGCCGAAGCCCAGGATCCACAGGCTTTCCGATCGTGCCCAGTTGGCGAAGTCCTCCATGATGCCGCGGGCCGGTTCATATTCGCGTGGCGCCGCGTCGCAGAAAAGGCCGCGCTCTTCGGGCGGAAGGCCCTCGTTGGCCAGGGGCGCCGGTTTTGGTTTCTTGTCGCTGACCGAGGCTATGCCGATGAGCGTCGGCACGCCGAGGAAAAACCGGATGGACTGGTCGACCCGGAACCGGGGGAAAGCCTGGCCGACGAATACGTTGATGAAGTAGATCAGGAAGGTCTTGACCACCATCTCGACGATGCTCGTGGCTCCGCCGAAGAACAGGTTCATGTACAGCACGAGCTTGGCGCCGTTGAATATGGCCCGGTTTGTCTGGAGCATGCCGAGCAGGTTGCTCTGGTACTCGGTGGGCGGGCCGATGGGTATCTCCTGCGGCGCGATGACGATGCTGAAGGGGTTGTGCATCGACATGCCCAGGAAGGCGATGATCGCGGCGACGACCGCGAGCGGGTTGGTGAACAGCGTCCAGTGCATGAAGCCGCCCTGCTGCGCCGCGACGATGGCGGTGATGTCCAGGGTGCCGTACTGGATGACGATGGCTATCACCGACAGGGCGAACGGTACCTCGAAGGCGGTCATCTGGGCCAGGCCGCGGCTGACGCCAAGGGCGCTGTACGGATGGCCGCCCTCGCCGGCTCCAAGTGCCATGCCCAGCTGTCCGAAGAAAATGAAGTACATGACCAGGAGCAGGTCTCCCGAGTCTGAAAAGTTCCTGAACACCACCGAGCCGAAGACCGCGGGGATGAACATGTAGGTGCCTATGCCGCCGGCGAGGCGGAACACCGGGCCGAGGTAGAACATGATGCCGTGGCCTATGGAGTTGCGCTTGGCGGAGCTCTTGATGATGTCGATGTACGGCTGCCAGACCGGCTGGCCGACGCGGCCCTGTACCTTGGCGCTGATACGCGCCATGGAGCCGATGAGGAGCAGGCCATAGTTCGTGATGACGAACAGCGATATGAATGCGTAGCCGATCCGCCCGAGAAGTGTCGGTTCCATCAGAGGACCCCCATGATCAGGTAGAGTACCGCCACGTACAGGATCACGTGGAGCGCGTAGGTCTGGCCGTTGCCCGTGTAGAGCCTGCGCGCGGCGCTTCCGAGGGCGTTGACGCCGGTTCCGAAGGCCGCCCATGCGCGCTCGCCGCGCTGTTTGGTGAGGAACCCGAGCGCTTTCTCGTACGGCGCGTAGAAGTTCCAGGCGAAGTGCGTCGTCTCCGGCTTGAAGGGTCGCTCGGCGGCGAAGACTATGTTGAACTGCTTTACCGACTGCGGATTGTGCAGGTTGAGGAGCAGCCAGCCCAGGCAGAACATGAACACCACGATGGTCACGACCATGGTCAGCGTGCCGTCCCAGTATCCCAGCGGCGAGCGGAGCGCGGAACCCGAGAATCTCAGCAACGGCGGGAAGAAGTCTCGCGTGATGCCCATGATCGGGTCGAGCATCAGCCTCGGGAAGGCCGAGAACGCGAACAGGACGACGATGAGTATTCCCTGCGGGACGAGCAGCGCGAGCGGCGCTTCCCTGACGCCCGCCTGCGAAGGCTTGGGCTGCCCCAGGAATATCGTGTGGATCAGTCTGAACAGGTAGAGGAAGGCGACTGCGCTCGAGAAGAACGCGACGCCGGCCTCGAGGTACCAGCCACGGTTGATAAGCGACGAATAGAGCAGCCACTTGCCGCCGAAGCCCGTCAGCGGAGGTACCCCGGACAGGGCGATGATGGCCATAAGAACCGACAGGAACGAGACGGGCATTTTCTTTATGAGCCCGCCCATTTCGTACATGTTCCTCGTTCCGACTTGCTGGATGACGCCGGCAATGGCCAGGAAGAGCATGCTCTTGTAGAGGAAGTGGTTGAACGCCAGATAGAGAGCCGTGGTCCAGCCGGCCTGATCGTTGATGGCCAGCGCCAGGACGATGTAGCCTATCTGGCCCATCGATGACCAGGCAAGCGTCTTCTTGATGTCTTCCTGGTAGACCGCGTACAGGGCCCCGAATAGCGCTGTCGCGAGGCCGATCCATCCCAGGATGCGCCAGGCGAATGGTTCAAAGCCGGGGACAGTCGCGTACACGGCCAGGGTCACCATCAGGGCGAAAACGCCGGCCTTGGACAACGACGAACTCAGGAAGCCTGATACCTCGTCGTCCGCCTCGGCGTAAGCACCGGGCAGCCAGATGTGCACGCCCAGCGCGCCGAGCTTGACGAGGAGTCCCGCGATTATCAGGTACCCGGGCCAGGCTACCGTCGTGCCGGCCAGCAGGCCTACCATCAGGAGGAAGGCGCCGCCGAGGCCGAAAACGATGTACGTGAGGGAGGCTTTCTCTCCGTTCCTGCCGCGTAGGACGAGGAGCCAGCTGGCGACGGTCATCATTTCCCAGGCAAAGAAGAATTCCAGCGGGCTCCGGGCGACAAGCACCGTGCCAAGTGCCAGCGTCGTCGCCGAAAGCAGGGGGTGCAGGCCTCGCCTTGGGCCGGGTTTGTAAATGGCCGCGAAGGAATATATCGCGCCGCCGCCCAGGAGCATGACCGCGAACAGCAGCTTGAGCCCGTCCAGGCGGTCGAAGGCCAGGGTGCCGAAGCCGGCGGCCGCGCCTATGGACAGCAGCGCCTTTACCCAGCCCGGCAGGCCATCGGCCAGGAACAGCAGCGCCGCCATCGCGACCGGAGCCCACAGCAGCGGCTCTGCGACGCCGGCGTTCCGGCCGGACCACAGCCCCGCGGCGACAAGCATCGCAGCCAGGATGACCGGCGCGAGAGCTTTTCCGCCGAGTTTGACCTTGGCGGCTTCCGTCTTCATGCCGCGTCCGCTTTCGGCGAGCGCGCCTTCATCGCCCTTGGCGATGAAGGTATACCATCGAAGCACGTAGAAGGCTTCCACGAGGCTGCCGGCCAGTATGAGTCCTCCAAGCCACCACTGGCCGCCGTTGACGAGCGCGCCGATAAGGGACCACTTGGCCCAGAAGCCGGGGAAGGGCGGCAAGCCTACGAGGGCAAGGGCCAGGACGCCGGCTGCCGCGAGAGGAACCGCTCCGAGCGCGCCTGTTTTCCCGTTGCCTGAGCCCGAGGCGTCCTCGATGGCGCCAGACAGCAGGAAGAGGCCGGTCTTGGCGAGCGCGTGGTTGAGCAGCAACGCACCGGCGACCCGAAGGACGAATCCCTCGCCGCCCAGGTCCAGGAGCCTGTCAAGCGCCATGACCGCCAGCACGAGCCCTATCTGCGCGGTCGAGGAGTACCCGAGCATGCGCCTGGCGTCTTTCTGCCGCGCGCCGACCAGGTTGCCGGCGATGAAGGTGACGATGCCCGAGCCGGCTATGAGCGACAGGTGGGCGTCGCCGAGGATGGGCCTGATCTTCCATACGGCCAGCGCCAGGGCGGTAGCCGACGCGCCGGAAAGGATCGCCGAGACGCCAGGATCGGCCGTCTCGTAGACGCCTATTGCCCAGCCGTTGGCCGGGAAGGGCTTGAGCTCGACGAGCAGGGCAGCAAGCAGGAAGAACACGGCCACTGTGCCCGCCGAGCCCGCCAAGCCGGGTGCCCGGGCCGCGAGGTCCAGGTTGAGGTTGTCGCCGAAGCGATAGATGTAGATGACGCCGATCAGGTACAGCGAGCTGGCGATGCCGCCGGCCATCATGTACTTGAAGCCGCTACGCAGTGCGGACTTACGGTTGTCGTAGCCTATGAGGCCGTATGTCGCTATCGACGATATCTCCAGGAATACGAACAGGTTGAAAAGGTCCCGGGTAAGGATTATGCCCGACAGCCCCATGAGCGCCATGAGGAGGGCCATGGATCCGCCCAGCGGAGAGCTTCTCAGGCGCGCGTGCATCGCGGTGGCCGACAGGAGGCCGACCAATGCGATGACGAGCACGCCGACGGCTTCTTCGGGGCCGACCCTCAGTACGATGGCCAGCGGAGCGACGAAACCGGCCGTACCGAACTCGGCGATACCGGCGCCGCCCGCGAACAAGGCCCACAGCCAGGAAGCCGCGGCGGCTCCCCAGGCCGCTATCACGGCATAGACCAGGGTCAGCGACACCCGCCGGCCAAGCTTGTCGATGAGCGGGAGGAGGAACGCGGTCGCGAGCGACGCGGCGAACAGGTATAGGGGGTTCACCATTTTTCTTCTCCGTACGTGTCGATGGTCGAGCCGCCGCCGCCGGCCCGGAGGCGGACCGCGTACGATAGCATCAGGGCCGTGACCGCCAGTCCGATGACTATCGCCGTCAGCACCAGGGCCTGGGGAACCGGGTCGGTCATCCGGGTGATGGCCGTCCTGGCGTCCGCGGCCGAATCGAGGATGGGCGCTGTCCTTCCGCGGATGTAGCCGACCGAAAGG
>PGXR01000330.1 GCA_002839245.1 Spirochaetae bacterium HGW-Spirochaetae-7
AGGTCGAACCGTGCAAATTTGGTCATCTCGCGGGCCACCAAGATGCCGCGGCCCTGCTGGGCGGATGCCTCCTAGAGACGCTCCTGCCACCCGAAGGCGTGGGGCCACTGGGCTGTGGTGGTCGGTACCGCGGTGTGGCACACGTGGCACGCGGTCCTACGGCGAGGATTGGTGCCGCCGTGCTCCCCCGCAAACTCGTGAACCTCGTCGGCCCCCCGGGACGAGGCGTGGCACGCGGCGCAACTGCCTAGGGTGGCCAACCGCCCGCGCATGTCGTCGCCGGCGGGTTGCACCATCGCGTGGTACTGCTGGGCCTGGTGGTTGTCGCTCCCCTCCCGGCTCGGGACCATGGCGTGGGGGCTGCCGTGGCAGGCGGGGCAGTATAGGCCGCCGTGGCCTTTGGTATTCCGGTACAGGGCCGCTCCGGTGTCCACCTGGGGGGTGGCGTCGGAGTGGCAACCGGCGCCGTCGCACGTCGGCTCCTCTGCCCACGGAGTGCGCCCTGCGACGATGGAGCCGCCCACCTCCGCCAGTTCCCCGTGACAGGACCGGCAGCCTCCATCCGCTGAACTCCCGAAGTGCTCCAGGCTGCGGTTGCACCGGGTGGCCGCCCCGGGATGGCAGTCGTAGCAGGTGGGCGGTGTGTCCAGCGCGGCGTGGAAGCTGTGCATCACTTGCGATAGATAGGTCTGGCCGGCCTCAAGACCTTGACCCAGAGCAGGGCTGGCGTGGCACCCCACCTGGCCGTTGGCGCACAGGAGCGGCGCGGCGCCAGCCAGATCCAGGTTCTCCGGCACGCGCAGGACAAAGCGTTCGTCCACGACGATGCTGTCGGAGTAGCCGCCGTAGGTCACACCACCCAGGTGCTTGTCGGGGCCGTTGTAGGTGAAGACACTGCTGGCGCAGAACTGCTCAAGGCCCGCCTTGCAGTGGGGACAGTCGCCGTCGGAATCGACCAGGCATCCCACTGCGGCAAGATCACCCGGCTTGTACTTGGAGACCGCCGCGCCGACCTCGACCACC
>PGXR01000137.1 GCA_002839245.1 Spirochaetae bacterium HGW-Spirochaetae-7
CCGGCCGCTCGTCCCTGGTCGAAACGAGGCATAGTCGCCCTTCGTCCTCCCCCAGGGGCTTTCCATCCTTCTCCAGCACGACAAGGACGCCGTCGCCTGCAGGCCCGTTCCACAATTCGTGCCACGAGAACAGCGCGCGGTAGCCGTCGTTGCCCGTCGCGACGACGTAGGTCAGGCTGGGGTCCTCGTGTTCGTCCAGCTTCACCAGGGCCTCGTCGAGGAGGTCGCGCAGCAGTACGCCCGAAAGCGTGCGCGGGATGTCCTTGACCTTGCCCGAGCCGCACAGGATGACGAAGCCATCGACCGTCACGCGCGGCCAGGCCAGCAACTCGGCGTACGAAAAGCTGCGGGGATTGGCCACCTCGCCCGATACCGCGAACGACTCGCTCATGTATTGCGGACCGTAGACCTTGGCCCTGGTTCCCGGGGGCATGTTCCTCATGCGGGGCTCCTTTCAATCAAGGGTCCGACGCTCGTATCCATCCACTCGATCGCGGAACGCAGCTGGCTTTCGCTGAACGCCAGGGCCAGGTCGAAGACGTCGAAGCCGGGGCCCGGTGTGCCTCGATTCGCGATATGCCGCTCGAGCGCGTGTACTATTACCGCCCGCTGCGCCTCGTACAGGCCGGCAACCGAGCCTGGAGCCGATCGCCGTGCGAAGAATAGGCGCGTCAGGAATTCCAGGCGCAGTACCTTCGGATTGCAGACGCTGGGTTCCGCGAGCCATGTATCGAACAAGGACCTGCCGGTGGCGGTCGGCGACAACAGGCGGCGGGAGGCGGCAGAGCCCTTCTCCGGAGCCGATCCCTCCACGAGTCCATGGTCCTCAAGCCGCTTCAGGGTCGCGTACATCTGGCTCTCGCTGATGCGCCACAAGCCCGCGAGGGTTTCGCCGAAGCGCCGGTAGAGCTCGTAGCCATGGATGGGTTCTTCGACCAGGAAGCCCAATGGTACGAATTCGGGGCGAAGATCGCCGAAGTGCCTTGAAATCGATCCGATTGCCTTCTTTTCCATCTTGAATACAGTAGGAGCCTGCTCCGGTACCTGTCAAGCCGCGATGTTCCGTACCCTTTCTTGTTGACGGCACAGAAGTGACATCCTATACTGATCCGCTACTACTTATCGAGTGAGTATATTTCTTGTCGACAAAGTGCTGTTTCATAGAGGGTTTTTCAAAAGTCAGACGACTTTTTAAAAAACTTGATTAGCCTGCGCGGATTTCGCAGCAGTTCTTGCTAATGCAATGGATGCGAAAAACCACAAAGCCAATTTCAAAAGCAACTGACTTTTGAAATTGGCTCAACAACCAGCGATCCTCAGGAGTGCCACGATGCATGCCAGCGAACTGATAGAGTGGGCCTCGAAAAACGCCGGGCGGGCTGCCCTGATCGTCGTCATTGAAGTCAAAGGCTCCTCGCCCCGCCACCCCGGATCGAAGATGGTAGTATTTCCCGACGGCACGTTCGCGGGGACCGTAGGAGGCGGCATCGTCGAAGCCAAAGCCATAGCTCGAGGCGTCGAGTGCATATCCACCAAACGGCCTGACCTTTTTGCCGTGGAGATGATCGGGGAGAAGGCCGTCGGCAGCGATCCTATATGCGGAGGCGTCGTCACGATGGCGGCGCACCCCATCATCGACACGACAGGATATGCCGCGGCTGCGGAGAGCCTCGATCGCGGGGAGCGTGTCGTCATAGTCAGCTCCCTCGCAAGCCAGGCCGACATTGTACCCGGCGACGCTACCGCCGGCTGGGTCGTAGCCGTCGTCGGGGCGGACGGCAGGAGCCTGTTCGGCGCTGGCGCGCAGGTCGACGTCGAGGCGGCTCGAGCGACCATTGAAGCCGGCATGCCTGTCGTATCGTCGATCGATGGCTTCCTGTACGACCCGGTGGAACCCCTGGACAGGCTTCTCATCCTGGGCGGCGGCCACGTCGGACAGGCTTTGGCCCGCTTCGCCGCGGAACTGGAATTCCAGGTATGCATAGGTGACTCACGGCCGGAATTCGTCGACCCCGCCCGTTTCCCCTCCGGTACCGAACTGCGGCTCGGCAAGTTTTCAGAGATTGTCGACGGCTTTCGCTTCGGCGCGTCGACCTATGCCGTCGTCGTCAGCCCCAGCCATGCCAGCGACCTGGAATGCGCCAGGGCCATCCTGAAACGCGAGTATCGCTACGCGGGCTTCATAGGGTCGAAACGGAAGACCAGGATGATACTTGAGCAGGCCATCGCCGACGGCTTCCCGCCGGAGAAGGTGTTGGCGCTCAGGGCGCCCATCGGCGCGGATATCGGGGCCGAGACGCCGGCGGAAATCGCCGTTGCCATACTTGCCGAGATGATAGCGGTACGCAGGAATTCCCCTGCCATCGTCGCGATGGACGCGGAACGAGCCAAGCGCCGCGCCTGAGCTGGCAGCGCCGGAGCGTGCGGGGAAGGTAGTGCAGAGCCGACCGCGCGGAAGCATCGCCATTCCTGCCTACATGTTTCTATTGACAGTAACCGTTGTCTCGTGTATCCTCCGTTTACGTTCTTTCAAGGAGAAACACAAATGGCAGATTACTTCAAGACATTCCCGGACGCCAAGGGAAACTACGGCGTATACGGCGGCAGCTTCATCCCGCCCGACCTCCAGGTCGAGATGGAGAAGATTACCGACGCCTACTACTCCATAAGCAAGTCGCACGAGTTCATTTCGGAGCTGCGCAGCATCCGGAAGCACTTCCAGGGCAGGCCAACGCCGGTATACTTCGCCAAGCGGCTGTCGGACGAATACGGCGGACGCATATACCTGAAGCGCGAGGACCTGAACCACACCGGCGCCCACAAGCTCAACCACTGCATGGGCGAGGCGCTCCTGGCCAAGTACCTGGGCAAGAAGAAGCTCATCGCCGAGACGGGCGCCGGCCAGCACGGCGTCGCCCTCGCCACGGCCGCGGCATACTTCGGCCTCGAGTGCGAAATACACATGGGCGAGGTGGACATCAAGAAGGAACACCCCAACGTCGTCAGGATGAAGATCCTCGGCGCGAAGGTCGTTCCGGTATCCACTGGCCTCAAGACGCTCAAGGAGGCGGTCGACTCGGCCTTCATGGCCTACATGGCCGATCCCGTGACGAGCATATACTGCATCGGCTCCGTCGTCGGCCCCCACCCGTTCCCGATGATGGTGCGCGACTTCCAGCGCGTGGTGGGCATCGAGGCGCGCGAGCAGTTCTTCGAGATGACCGGCGAGCATCCCGACAACGTCGTCGCCTGCGTCGGCGGCGGCTCCAACGCCATGGGAATATTCTCCGCCTACCTGGAGGACGAGAACGTCAAGCTATACGGCGTCGAGCCTATGGGTCGCGGCACGAAAACCGGCGACCATGCCGCGACCATCACCTACGGCAAGCCCGGCATGATACACGGCTTCAAGTGCTACGTCCTGCAGGACGAGAAAGGCGAACCGTCCCCGGTCTACTCCGTCGCCAGCGGTCTCGACTACCCGGGCGTGGGGCCGGAGCACTCGATGCTCCACGACCTGAACAAAGTCACGTACACCTCGGCGACCGACGACGAGAGCGTCGACGCCTTCTACGAACTCAGCCGGAAGGAAGGCATCATACCCGCCCTCGAGAGTGCCCACGCTGTCGCCTTCGCGATGAAGCTCGCCAGGAAGGAGCCCCGCCGCTCTATCCTCGTCAACCTGAGCGGTCGCGGCGACAAGGACATCGATTTCGTCGTCGAGAAGTACGGTTACCGATAGTCTGCCCCGGACGTGCCGTCTGACCGAACCGTCGGGGGACTTCAACGGCAAGCAATTCCGGAGACGACAAGCCTCCGGAATTGCCTGCATTACTTCTTCTTTTCTTTTTTCTTGCCCTTTTTCCCGTCCTTCTTCTTGCCGGCCCGCGGCTCATCGGGGCGGGACGGTCCGGCCTCGTCCGCCTCGGCGCCCCGGGGGCCAGGATAGACCCGCGGTATCCATTTCTGGCTGTCTATGGGCGGCCGCACGTACTTTCCAGCCTTCTGGCGCGGAGGCAGGTCTATCGGCTCGGGCGTCAGGTCCTTGTACTGGAAGCGCGCCAGGAAATGCGTTATCACGTTGAGGCGGGCGCAGTACTTGTCGTCGGCGTCGACGACATGCCAGGGATTGTCCAGGGTATCGGAGAACTCGAACATCGCGTCCTTGGCGCGCGAGTAGTCGACCCACTTGCTCCTCGCGGCCATGTCCATGGGCGACAGCTTCCAGCGCTTGGCCGGATCTTCCAGCCTGTCCTTGAACCTCTGTTCCTGCGCGTCGTCGCTGACTGAAAACCAGTACTTGATGAGCATTATGCCCGAGCGCATGAGCATGCGCTCGAACTCGGGAACGGTCCTCGCGAACTCGTTGTATTCGTCAGCGGTACAGAAGCCCATTACTTTTTCGACCCCTGCCCGGTTGTACCAGCTGCGGTCGAAGAAGACCATCTCGCCGCCCGAGGGAAGTTGCGCGACGTAGCGCTGGAAGTACCACTGGGTCTTCTCCTTTTCGGTGGGGGCGGCCAGCGCGACTATGCGGGCGAAGCGGGGGTTGAGCCCCGAGGTGATGGCCTTGATCACGCCTCCCTTGCCGGCGGCGTCACGGCCCTCGAATATCACGACGACGCGCAGAGCCTTGGCCTTGACCCACTCCTGGAGCTTTACCAGTTCTACGGTCAGCCTGTCCAGCTCGTCGAAATATTCCTTCTTGTCGATGGCGCTCTTGTCTCCCACGCGATCCTCCCTCGATCTCACGGACTCATGCGTAGATTGTACTCCGGCTCGGGGATAAACGCGACAGGAAACCGGCACCCCTCAGCCTGGCGCACGCCAGCCAGGCACCAGGTGACGCTCGCGCCCCTGAAGATATCCGTGTTATGATGCACCTGACCGACACGCAGAACAGGAGAGACCGCATGCCAATGAATACGCTCGAGCCGAAGGCCGTCTGGAAACACTTCTTCACCATATGCTCGATTCCCCACCCGTCGCATCACGAGAAGGCGTTGGCCGAGGCCCTGGCGGGGTGGGCCGCCGCGCGCGGCCTTTCCGCTGCCATCGACGCGGCAGGCAACCTCGTCATCAGGAAGCCGGCGAGCGCCGGCCGGGAAAAGGCCCGGGGAGTGATACTGCAGGCCCACCTCGACATGGTGCCCCAGAAATCAGGCGGCACGGCCCACGACTTCGAGCGCGACCCGATACGGCCGCGCGTCGACCCGGCGAACCCCGCCTGGATGGTCGCGACCGACACGACGCTCGGCGCGGACAACGGCATAGGCGTGGCGATGGCGCTTGCCGCGCTCGAAGACAAGGCGCTGTCGCACGGCCCCCTCGAGTGCCTGTTCACCGTCAACGAGGAGGATGGCATGGGCGGCGCCCGCGACCTCGATTCCGCGCTGCTTTCGGGAACCCTGCTCCTCAACCTGGACGGGGAAGACAGCGACGAACTGACGATCGGCTGCGCAGGGACGATACGCACGGCAGCCGAGCTGTCGTACCCGACCCAGACTCCGCCTGACGGCCTCGAATGGTTCGAGGCTTCGGTCGGCGGCCTCCTGGGCGGCCACTCTGGCGTCGACATAGACAAGGGCCGGCTCAACGCGACCCTCGCCCTCGTCAGCCTGCTCGCAAAGCCGCATGAACAGATCCACCTGGCGCTTATCTCGGGCGGCACCGCCGCCAACGCAATACCCCGCGAAGCTCGCGCCGTCGTCGGAATGCCGGCCGGGCGGGCCGACTCGTTCCGCGCCGCCTTCAGAATGGAAGCCGGCAAGGCAAGGGTCGCGGCCGGAGACAAGGATCCCGGCTTTACGGCAAGCATCGACCCGCTGGCCGACGCCGCGTCACTCCCCGGCCGCGTACTCGGCCCGGCCGGCGCCGAGTCCATGCTCGCGATACTCGGCGCCATGCCCAACGGGCTTGTGGCGATGGAACCCGACATGCCTGGACTCATCCGAACGTCGCTGAACCTCGGCCAGCTTTCGGGAGCGGCCAAGGGCGGAAGCTTCATGCTGGAGACGATGGTCATGGTACGCAGTTCGTCTGACGCCGAGAAGGAGAGGCTCGGGGCGACGGTCGAGAAGCGGCTCGCCGGCGCGGCCGACCACGGCTGGAACGTTTCCCAGAAGAAGCTCGCCGAATCGCCTGCCTGGACGCCCAACCAGGCAAGTCCCCTCCTAGCCTTGACGAAAGCGGTCTACCGGGAACTGTTCGGCAAGGACCCCAAGGTCAGCTCGACGCACGGCGGCCTCGAAACCGGCCTCTTCCGCCCGCGCTTTCCATCATGGGACATGATATCCATCGGCCCGACCATCCAGTACCCGCACTCGCCCGACGAGCGCGTGGATATTGCCTCGGTGGCCCGGTCGTACCGCTTCGTGAAGGAATTGCTGGCGCGCCTGTAGGGACCTACCCGGTCGCCCGCGGGCCAGCCAGGCCACCCTGGCATCATGGATCAGCCGAGTCGCGTCACCGTGGCGTCGTGATCAGCCCGAGCCCCTGCCGTATCGCGCCAAGGTGCCAGGCGCCGTGGGCCAGCTGGCCGAAGACGCCGGTCATGCCCATATCGTCGGCCCAGGGCAGACCGGTTTCGATGGCCTGCCTGAACGAGGCGTACTGGACGCGCAGGTCGGCCAGCAGCTTCCTCCACGTGGTCTCGTCCACGGCATGGTACTTCCAGCTGTCCTTCCAGACGGCTGTAGCATGGACGTTTTCGCCGCGGAGCGCACGGTTTGCCAGGTCGAGGGAGAACAGCAGGTGCCCCGCGTGCGTCGCTGCGCCCGCGGCGTCGCCCGGTCCGAATGGCTTCGACGCCTCCACCGCGGACAATTTTTCCAGGGTGCCCAGGATTCCGCAGGCGCTTTCGTTGTCGACGAACCAGGTCATTTTCGGGTTCCCGGGGCCGTCGTACGCCTCGGCGACCAGGCCGAGGAGCATCGTCGCGAGCTTTTCTGAATCTATGGTCATTGCATCCTCCCTATTGAAACAGTATACAGCGACCTCGGCGGGACTGCGGCTTCAATCATCCCACGAATAAGGCCGACTATCGTGCCGCCGGTTCCTCGCACGCCAGGCTCTGATTGGATCCATGGTACGTTGACGCATCCATAATAGTGTAGTATATACACTATTATGGATGCGCACGAAAATAGTTTGCGACGAGCGTACAGTTACGAATATCCCCATCCCGCCGTAACGGTGGACTGCGCCATCTTCGGCCTTGACGAGGGAAAACTGAAACTACTCCTCATCCAGCGAGACCTTGAGCCGTTCGCCGGCGCATGGGCGCTGCCGGGCGGCTTCGTCAAGCTTGACGAGGATCTTGAAACCGCAGCGCGGCGGGAACTCGAGGAGGAGACCGGCGTGAAGCGCGTCTTCATCGATCAGGTGGGAGCCTTCGGCGAGCCTGGACGCGATCCGCGGGAGCGGGTCATCACCGTCGCGTGGTGGGCGATCGTCAACCTGTTCGAGCATCCGGTGAAGGCGGACACCGACGCCAGGAACGCCGCGTGGTTCGCGGTGGACGAGCTGCCGGCGCTGGCCTTCGACCACCGGACCATCCTGGACGCGGCTCTCGCCCGTCTCCGCGACACGATCCGGCGCGAGCCGCTGGCCTTCGAGTTCCTGCCGCGGAAGTTAACGCTGACCCAGCTGCAGCGCTTCTACGAGACGGTGCTCGGCGAAGCCTTCGACAAGCGCAACTTCCGCAAGAAAGCCCTGTCGTACGGAATCCTCACGGAGCTCGAGGAGTACGAGGTCGACGTCGCCCACCGCGCGGCCCGGCTTTACCGATTCGACAAGACGGCCTGGGAAAAGCTCCGCAAGGCAGGCGGGAGCTTCTCGATATGACCGCGCACGAGTTTCCGCGCATCGAGCTGGACAGCTACGACGGCGTGGTGATCCTTACCGGCGCTGGCGTCTCCGTAGCCTCCGGCATCAGGCCGTACCGAGGCCCAGACGGCCTGTGGAACGACGAGAAGCTGGTCAAGTATTCCCGCATCGCGACCTTCCGTACTGATCCGCTGGGGGTCTGGCGGCACTGGTGGAAGATGCGCGAACTTGCCCTGGGCGCGTCGCCCAACGCCGCCCACCTCGCCCTGGCCCGCGCCGAGGCAGCCAGGCCGGAGGGGAAGCGCTTTACCCTCGTCACGCAGAACGTCGACGGCCTCCACTACCGGGCCGGCAGCCTATCTCTCGTCGAATACCACGGCAGCTGCATGAGGAGCCGGTGCTCGGATCCGGGTTGCTCCCTGCGGCCCTTCCAGGACCGGCAATGCTCGGGGGACACAGCCCCATCGTGCCCGCTCTGCGGCGCGCCGCTGCGGGAACAGATACCGCGCGCCCAGGCCGGCGCCGTCGACAAGGCGCTCGATTCGTGCGACCTCTTCATCGCGGTCGGCACCTCGGGCACGGTGTGGCCCGCCGCCAAGTTCGTCGATGCGGCCCATGGCCTCGGCGCCAGGACCATCTACCTGAACCTCCAGGGTCTCGGTGAACTCGGCGGATCGGGAGCCTTCGACGAGGAGTACCTGGGGCGGGCCGAGATCCTGCTGCCCCTGATGCTGGGGCCGGAAGGCGCATCCGGGGACGGGGAGCCTCTCCCGTGAAAATATTCTATTCCCCCCGGCAGAACGTAGCCAGCAATGAGCGCCGCGAGTTCGGGAGGATCAGCTTCCTTGTCCGCCCCTGGCCGCGAAGTTTCAGGCGTCGTTGTCTGCGATCACCTCTCCAGGCCGGGCAGCGACTTCTGGGCGGTCACGCGCGCAATCGACGACGGAGTCAAGGCAGCCGCCTGCCTGCCCCGAATCCAGGGTATGCGAATCTGTTTGAGACTTGGCTCTGGGTACCCCATCCTTTGCCGCCGGATTCATGACATGGCGTGTCCCGCGGTCCGCCCAGTGACGAGGGCCACCTCCCGATTGATACGCGCGACGCCCTCGGCATCGTCGGGTTCGACGAACTGATCGTGCATTCGTCTCGCTATCATCGTGGTCACGGCCCGGAGCGCGCATAGATGCGCGAAGCGGCGGCCGAAGACATCCGGATCTACCAGACAGAGGTACTCGCCAATCCGTCGCCCGGCGTGCAGGCGGTAGATGAAGCTGTCCTGCATGCCATTGAGGATATCAAGCAGAGGCCGCTCGTGGATGTTCCCGTAGCCCTCGCCCGCGTCGGCCAGACGGCAGGTGGCGAGTTCGCCATTGGCCTTGATGGTCAGCTGCGGGGACGGCCGGTAGAAGCCGGGGATTCCTCTGGACGCATCATGGGCCTCGCGGCGTCCATCGATGCTGAAGCCGACGTGGGTAACCCCGTGCGCCTTTAGATCCCGGAGGTATGCGTCGTCGTCGGGGTAGCGGCGGCCGGCGGCCTCGAAATCCTCTCCGCCAAGGAACCAGCCGTTGCTGAGCACGCTCACTATGGCGGCACCCGTTCCCCTCGCCTTCTCGGCCAGGTCCAGCCATCCGTCGCCGTACTTCGTGACCTCGCCGCCTATGAAGGCGAACTCCCTCACTCCCATCCCGGCGAAGGTATCGATGGCGGATGAGAGGGCTTCGAGCTTCGTCTCGGTGGTTCGTTCCACGCCGGCATTGTAGCAATGGCTACAGGAATAGTTGCAGCGGGAGGTACACTCGATGACGAGCCTCCGCACATGTTCCAACGGGTTGCGATGCATGCGCCGGGCCAGGTCCCTCGTCTCCGTTGAATCGGGGAATATCCGGGCATATCCCCGCGCCACGAGCGCCAGCTGTTCCGGGCTGGCACGGTAGGGCTGGACGATCGCCGACGCCAGCCTCACAAGGGGATCGCCGAGGCGGCGCGGTCAGTGAGGCGGCCCCTCGACTTGAAAAGAAGGGAGGAAGCCCTGCGGTGGCCCGCGTTGGTCAGGCCGAGCTTCACGGCCCGGTCCTACGGCTTGACGATAGACAGCAGTTTCAGCAGGTATTTGCTCTTCATCTGCTCGCTGGCCATCACCTGCTTGACCGGGGGCAGCCGCAGGATCACCCCGAGGATTGCCGCCATCGCGCGGTGGCTCGCCAGCGCGCCGTTGTCGAATATCAGGTTCTGGAGCTTCCCCCTCTCGATGGCCATGATCACGGCGCGGTGCGTCGAATCGACCGGCGTGAACACCCGCTCGGGACGTGACTTCAGCGAAAGGGCGCCGGTCGGGCAGGCGCGGACGCAGACCCCGCAGCCGAGGCAGGCGTCCTCGAGGACCTTTGCCTTGCGCAGCCTCGGGCGCCTGGGGTCCTCGGCCGATACCAGGGCCATCGCCTCGACGGGGCAGGCATCGACGCACTTGCCGCAACCGGTGCATTTCTCTTCCTTGACCTGCGGCATCCAGTTGGTCGTATGTACGGGATGGAGTATGCCGAAGCGGCGTTGGGCGATCAGCGCCTCGCAGCAGCAGCCGCAGCAGTTGCAGATGAAGTTGACGCGCCGCTGGACGTTCTCTCCGAACTGCACCAGTCCGTGCCCGTAGGCGCTATCGAGGAGTGCCATGCATTCGGCCACGTCTATAGCGCGGGCATGGCCGTGTCTGGTCAGTGATTCCGCAGAGCCGTTGAAGGTCATGCAGATGTCCATCGGCGCGTCGCATGCCCTCCCGAGGTGCATCATCTTGTGGCGGCAGTAGCACATGCCCACGCCGATGTGCGAGGCGGTCTTGATCACCTCGCTGGCGCGCTCGTAATCGAGCACGAGGAGGTCGTGGTCTCCCGGAGCCGGCTCCAGGCTCGTGAAGCGGGCCGTCCCAGGCGCTTTTGCCCCGGCTGCCCCCTGACAGCCGGATGACCCGGGCAGCATGGGTTCCTGCACGAACACGCGGCCGAGCTGGGTCTCGCCCTCCGTGAACAGCGCCTTGATGAAGTCTTCCTCGACATTCAGGTACTGGTAGAACATCTCGGCCAGAGCCTTCTGGTCCAGGTCGCTGCGAACGCGCATCATCGAGAACTCGAAGAATCCGGCCATCGGCGGCGGCAGGCAATACGTCGTCTCGCCGTCGCGTTCGGAATCGACGAGCAGCGCCCGGCCCGCCAGGTCGTCGAGCGTCTTCTTCGCCTCGGCGGGCGAGGTCTTCCATGCGGCGGCGGCGCGCGCCGCATCGAAGGGTTTTATCGGCAGCAGGGAGACCATACCGGCCTCCTTCTCGCTGAACAGCTGCCGGAGAATGGCGAACAGCAGGTCGGAGGGCGGCGCGCCTTGCGGGAACTGGTTGAGCCGTTCCGTCAGGGTCGCGTAGCTCGACTTGATGGTGTTGTGTGCCATGCCTGCCTCCTCGGTCGAAGGCCATTATAGCTCACCAGCGGGCGTTCAGGATCGGAAAGTATACGCCGACACCGCGATCCCCACCGAGCACGACAGGAACCGGCAGCAAAGGCAGGAACGAGACGTTGCCGACGTTCCTCCCTTCAGTAAAATCCCTCGTGAGCCAGAGGGCTGTAGCCGAGCCTCCGAGCGACCCCGTGAGCATGCCGGCGTAGATGACCGCCGGCGAATCGACGCCGAGTACGTAAGGCACGCCGAGTCCCAGGAAAGCCCCGAGGACCGACCCCAGGTGGTACAGCCAGACACGGGAACTCGGGAACGGCTCG
>PGXR01000138.1 GCA_002839245.1 Spirochaetae bacterium HGW-Spirochaetae-7
TGGTGTGTCGCGTCTGATTGACTTCGGGGTGGCCAGGGCCGTGGAACGCGGCCTGGTATCGTACGCCCTGACGGACATACGCGACTACGCCGCCGACAAGCACCACAAGTGCGACGACGAGCTGTACGGTGGCGGGGCCGGAATGCTCATGCTGCCGGGTCCGGTATGCGCCGCTCTCGACGCCGTCGAAGCCAAGGCCGCGCGGGTCATCTACGTGACGCCGGGCGGCAGGTTGTTCAACCAAGCCTACGCGCGCGAGCTGGCCGGCGAGGAACGGCTCGTCATCCTCTGCGGACGCTATGAGGGGGTCGACCAGCGCGTCATTGACGGCTACGTCACCGACGAGATAAGCATCGGCGACTATGTGCTGTCGTCGGGCGAGACTGCCGCGATGGTGATAGTCGACGCAATCTACCGGCTGATACCTGGCGTCATCACCGGGGAATCGCTCGACGAGGAAAGCTTCGAAGGCGGCCTGCTCGAGTACCCCCAGTATACACGTCCTGCCCTTTATGATACGATGCGGGTCCCTGACGTTCTCGTCTCGGGCCATCACGCGAACATCGTAAAGTGGCGCATGAAGAAACGGCTCGAGAAGACCCTCCTGTACCGTCCCGACCTGCTCCAGGGCAAGGGACTCGAGGGTGAACTGCGGGCCATTATACTTGAATTGATTGGACAAGGGGGAGAGGCATGAACCTCATAAAGAAGATCGAGGCCGAACAGACCAAGGACTTCCAGGACATAAAGGCCGGGGACACCGTTCGAGTCTATTTCAAGATCGTCGAAGGCAAGACCGAGCGCATCCAGATCTACGAAGGCCTCATCATCGCCACGAAGAACGCGGGCATTGGCAAGACCTTCACTGTCCGCAAGAACTCCTACGGCGTAGGCGTCGAGCGCGTGTTCCCGATGCACTCGCCGCGAATCGACAAGATAGAAGTGCTTCGCTACGGCAAGGTCCGCCGCGCCAAGCTTTACTATATCCGCGAGAAGATCGGCAAGAAAGCCAAGATCAAGGAGCTTCTGGGCGGGCGCAAGCCTCCCGTTCGTTCCCAGGCCGCCAAGGTCTGACCGTTTGCGGCCAGTAGGCCCCGACGACAAGACGATACTGCCGCGACAATCGAACGTCGGCGACGGCCGCAGGCCGCCAGCCGACGTTCGCATTTTAAACCGGCCCGGCCAACCGGTACCTTCGTCGATCCACGCTCGACCGGGAGTGCCAGCCGCCTCGGCTCCGACCCCGTTCGCTGTCGCGGCTCCGGCCACCAGCCCGGGACCCGCCTTGATGCGAAGCGACATGGCCGACCTGTGTTCCGCCCTCCGCCTGCCGGCCGATGGCAACTCCCTGGTGGTGCTGTCGGCTATGCTCGGCGAGCGGCTGCCGCTCGATGCCGGCAACGCCGCCGCAATCCGGAGGGTATTGCGCCGCCACGACGACGATCCGGCGGCGGCTCGCATCGCGGCCCGCGCCCTGGCGGCCGGGCTTGATCCCGATGGCGCAAGCTCGGAGCGCATCATGGGCATCCTCGATTCGGCCTCCGGGGACGGCTCGGGCGGTCATGAAGGCGCGGGGCATGGCGACGGCGACGAAGCTTTGCTTACGAAGGCCGCCTCGCCTGACGATAATGACAGTGTGGAAGCGCTTGCCGCGACCCTCAAGGCGGCCCTTTCCCGTTCGGCGCTTGATCCTGAACTGGCAAAAATGTCGACTCCAGGCATCGACGGAGGCGCCTGGGTTTGCCTGCCGTTCGAGTTGCCGTATGACGGCGTTGATTTCAAGGGTTTCATGCGCGTATGGTATACTGCGGGGCGGATAGGCCGAGGTCGTTTCGTCGCCGACATACGTTGCGGCGGGCAGAGAAGGCTTCTGGAAATCAGTGGGGGAGGGCCTGGTCCGTATGGCATCCGCTACTGCGCTGAAGACGACTCCGAGCGGGCGATGTTCACCGAGGCCTTCGGAAAGTACGGCAGGGTGACCGTGTCCAGCCTCGAAGCCGGGGACCTGGCCGATCTCGAGGGCACGCGGAAGGTAGACGCGGATGCCTGACCGACCGGGCAAGAGATCGGTTGCCCTGCGCTACGACAAGTCGATGCCTGCTCCCCTCGTGGTAGCGAAAGGCGCCGGCAGGGTGGCCGAGCGCATCGAGAGCATAGCGCGGGAAGCCGGCGTGGCCGTCGTCAGTGACGGCCAGCTTGCCGCGGGGCTTGAACCTGTCGATATTGGCGAGTATGTACCTCCCGAATATTGGGAGCTCATGGCCCGCGTTCTCGTTTTTATAAGGAAAGTACGACGATGAAAAAGAAGTATTCGCTTGACAGGATCTTGCCGGGTTCTCGTTTTACCGCCGATGCCTTTTCGGATGGAGACAACCTCTTTGCGTCCGCGGGAGTCTTGATTCGGGCAAAGGACATAGAAGGACTGACCCGCTGGGGAATCACCGCGGTATTCAGCGAAGGCCAGCTCGAGGGGCCGGATGCTAACAAGGAAGAGTCGTCCCTGGCTGCAGGCGCGGGCAGCGCGCGGGGAGGCGTCGCGGCTTTCGCCGACCATGCGCTGTATGCCTCGTACACCGACATGATAGACAGGCTCAAGAGCCTGATGGAAAAGATCGCGGCAGCGGAACGTATCGAGCCCAAGACGGTCGACCGCCTGTCCCAGGACCTGGTCCAGCTCGTCCGCGACAAGGAAGCCGAGGTGATATCGGCGATCCTTTCTGCCGACGTCAAAGGCTACGACCAGGCGCGGGCGGGCGTCAACTGCGCGATACTCTCGGTCGTCGTCGGCCAGACCATGAAGCTGCCGCCGCACAGGCTCGTCCACCTCGCCTCCGGCGCCCTGCTTCACGACGTCGGCATGTTGCGCGTACCCGAGGCCATCATCAAGAAAAAGGGTTCCCTCAGCCCGGAGGAAGCGCAGAAGATGCGCGCCCACCCTTTGCTGTCGTACCGCATCATCGTCAAGGAGCTCCAGTACCCCGACGACGTCGGCCTGGTGGGGCTTCAGCACCACGAGCGCTGGGACGGCGAGGGCTATCCCCGGAAGGCGAGCGGGCAGGGCATCGACCTCCTGGCCCGCATCGTCTCGGTTGCCGACGCCTTCGAGGCCATGGTCAGCCAGAAGCCGTACCGCAACCCGATGATTGGCTACGCGGCCATCAAGAGCCTCCTGTCGGACAACTCGAGGCGTTTCGACCCGGACGTACTCAAGGCATTCGTCAGGAGCATGGGCATCTATCCGATTGGATCCGTCGTCGTCCTGAACAACGCGGCCATTGCCCGCGTCATAGACACCCACGCCGACGCGCCGCTACGCCCGAAGCTCAAGATCATAGTCGACGAGTTCGGCAAGCACTTCAAGGACGACTCCGGCGACACCATCGACCTGCTGGCCGAGAAGACGCAGTTCATAGCCCGGGCGCTCGATCCTCGGGAACTGGCATAGCCGGCATGGAAGGCCGCATCGCGGGGAACCGCGCCGCGGCAAGCCGTACCGCCAAGGGGCGGGCAGCCGAGGATGTCGTCGCCGTTGCCATGGCGTCCGGCGGTTGGACCATAGTCGCGCGGAACTGGCGCCGGGGAGCCGGGGAACTGGATATCGTAGCTTGTCGTGACGGCACCCTGGCCTTTGTCGAGGTGAAGGCGACCGACGCATTTGGCATCGAGGGGCTCGAATCGTCGGTCGGCCGCCGAAAGCGGCAGAGGATCGTCGAAACGTCTAAACTATTCATCGCCGCGCATCGAGAATTTGAGTACGCGGCAATCAGGTATGATGTAGCGTCCGTCAAGGCAGGAGCCATGGCGGAATACTTCGAGAACGCGTTCGCGGAGCGTACATGACAAGTGAAGCACGGCACGACATAGACTCCGACAGGCTTGAAGAACTCAGGGCCATGGTGCATGATGAGCGCTACATGGCCGGAGCGATTCTTCGCCTGGCCTACGTGCTCAGCGATGAAATCATGGACGGTATCGGAGTAAGCAATGGCGGATGGAAACAAGGAAACAAGGCGTAGGTTCGGCCGTCGGGGTCGCGGGCGGTCAGGCCCGAAGGCCGTCGAACCGGCGACCGGGATCGCGTCCGATGCCGAGCCTTCCGGGGAACAGGGCGACGTGTCGGGGATCGCGCCCAAGGACCAGGTGGCCGTCGTCTGTTCCATATGCCAGAAACAGATTTTCGACCTTTCCAGCGCGCTCGCAGGCCGCGATGGCGGGACGCCCGTGCACTTCGATTGCGCGCTTGCCAAGGCATCCGAAGGCGAGCCGCTTGAGCCTTCCGAGCGGGTGGCCTATGTAGGCCGCGGCGCCTTCGCCGTCGTCGAGTACCGCGACAAGAGCATGACAGCCTTCACGATCAAGCGCCGCATCCAGTGGGAGAAGGAAGGCGAGAAGTTCGACTGGCGCCGCAACATCCAGAAACGGCTGGGCCTGTAGCCTCCATATCCCCCGGCTTTGGATTCACCGGACCTTTCGCCTATACTGGTAGCAGGGGCTGCCATGACCGACACATCGTATACCGTGCTCGTAGTCGACGATTCGAACTCCAACCGCCTGTTCCTTGCGAGCATCCTGGAGGAGGACGGCTACCGCATCATCCAGGCGCCTGACGGGGAAACCTGCCTTGCGGCGGCCGTCTCCGAGAACCCGGTACTCATACTCCTGGACGTAGTCATGCCAGGAATCGACGGCTTCGAGACCCTGCGGCGCCTCAAGGCTGATCCGGCGACCAGGCGCACCGCCGTCATCATGCTGACCAGCCTGGGCGACCAGGAATCCAAGCTCAGGGCCTTTGATTTCGGCGCGGTGGACTACATCGTCAAGTCCGCGAACGAGGCCGAGGTCCGGGCCAGGGTCCGGGTCCACGTACGCCTCGCGAAGGCCAACGAGGAGCTGCTCGCGTCGCGCGCCGAAAGTCTCAGGCAGATATCCGCCGCCCAGCGCTCGCTCCTCGTCAAGCCGTCGGACCTTCCCGAAGCCCGCTTCTCCGTCTACTACCGCTCGCTCCACGAAGCGGGCGGGGACTTCTACGACGTCGTGAACGTGTCCGACGGCGTCTGGTTTTACTTGATGGCCGACGTGGCCGGCCACGACGTCGGCACGAGCTACGTGACGCCTGCGGTCAAGGTGCTGCTCAAGCAGTGTGCGACTCCCGTCTACTCGGTGCCCGAATCGATCGCCTACCTTAACGGCGTGCTCTCAAAGACCGTCCTCGAAGACAACTACCTGACCGCCTTCGCGCTGCGCATCAACCGTCGCGCGGGAAAGGCAGTCTACCTGGCCGCCGGCCATCCTCCCGCCATCTACATACCCAGGGACGGTCCGGTCCGTCTCGCCAAGTGCGAAAACCCGTTCATCGGCATGCTGGAGGATTCCGTTTACGAGTCCGCTACGCTTGATATCCGAGAGGGCGACCGCTTCATCCTCTATACCGACGGCCTCGTCGAGCTTGGCCTCGAAGACGATCCGTCAAGCGACCTCGAAAAGCGCTTGGTCGATGTAGTTTCCGGGTTGCGCGGCCTGGCGCTCGATGAACTTCCTTCGGCACTCGTGCGCGGGATGGGCGCGGACAAGCCCGACGACGACGTGGCGGTCATGGCCGTGGAGGTATAGCCGGTCGACTGGGCTCCCGGGTCAGCGTCGCCTGGCCATGCCGCTTCCGAAGGCATGGATTGACAGGCCGGCCAGGATGAGGACTGCGGCGACGGCGTCAAGCGCTGTGATGCTCTCGCCCAGGAGTAGCGCCGCGGACGCGACGCCGAATATCGGCACGAGGAGCGAGAACGGCGCTATCCTTCCCGCCCCGTGGCGCATGATCAGCCGGTTCCAGAGGCCGTAGCCGACCAGCGTCGACAAGACCACGAGGTAGGCGAGCGCCCCGACTGACAGCCAGCTCATGTTCCGCAGCGCGCCAGCGATCCGCTCGGGGCCCTCGAAGAAGAGCGAGAGCATGGCCAGCGGCAGCGGTGAGAAAAGGCTGGACCAGACCATCAAGCCCAGGCCGCTGGTGCCGGGCATCGTCCGCGCGATGACGTTGGCCGCGGCCCAGCCGAGCGCGGCCGCGATGACCATCATGAAGAGCGGGGGCGACATCCGTGCCGCTCCGCCCGCGGAGCTTGCCTCGGCCATCGCGATGACGGCCAGACCTGCCCCCGCCACGACCATGCCCAGGACGTTATTTAGGCGGATGCGTTCCTTGAGGAAGGCGGCCGCGATCAGCGCCGTGAAGAACGCCTGCGACTGGAGGACGAGGGAACTCAAACCCGCCGGCGCGCCAAGCTTGATGGCGGTGAACAGGAAGCCGAACTCCACCACTCCCAGGAACAGCCCGTAGGCCGCCAGGGCCCCCCACGACGCGGCCGGTTTTCGTATCCAGATGATCGCCGGGAACACGCAGAAAACGAATCGAAGCGCGGCGAGCATGAATGGCGGAACCCCCGCGACGCCGACCTTGATGACGACGAAGTTGAATCCCCAGATGGCCGAGATAAGCAAGGCCTCGGCTATCGCCGCCGTCGGCAGTCTGTCAGGATTCCCCGATGTGCTCATTTCTGGGAGTCCTTGGCAAGCCCCGGAAGCGAGACGTTCGAGATCCAGATCGGAACCTGAAAATGCTTCATGAAGTCTCCCGATGCCAGCCGATGCACGGATGACAGCATAGCACAGGCTGCCGAATCCGTCGCTGCTGGACAACCGGATCCTTGGCACGTATCATCCAGTATTGCCGTTCTCGATGAGAGGTTTTCGCCATGCTGAAAAAGGCCCTGCTTTTGCCCATGCTGCTGGTCGCCGCCGTTGCGTGCTTCGCCGAACTGCCCCGGCTGGCGGTCGCCGATTTTACCGTCGGCAGCGACAATCCCAAGCTGAAGTACGTCGGCAAGGGCCTCGCCGAGATGATAGCGGTCAACCTGGCCTCGTCGCGGAGCATCGTCCTCATAGACCGCTCGGCTCGTGACGAGATCCTCAGGGAGCAGGAATTCAGCTTGAGTGTCGCCGCCGATCCCTCCAGGCAGATCCAGATCGGCAAACTGTTGTCAGCGCGCTATTTCCTCACCGGCGAGGTCCTCGACATGGACAGCGCCGTCCTCGTCAGCTGCCGTATCACGAGCGTCGAGACCGGGGAAATCGTCTGGGTGGACAAGAACTTCGGCCCGCTGGCCGACTATGACGGCATATCCCGGAGGCTGGCCTCGTCCGCCCTCGCGGGCCTCGGCCTGTCCCCGGGCGGGAACGTCGCGGCCGTGCCCGCGCCCGCGCCCTCTGCTCCCATCGCGGCTCGCGAGGAAGTAATCCTGGGCTTCTCCCGCGCCGTCGACCACTTCGACAAAGGCGAGCTGACCGAGGCCGTCGCCGAGCTCAGGTCAGCCAAGGTCATCGATCCTGACAATGCCGCCGTCAACTGGTATCTCGCCAAGCTGACCGGCAACTCGCCGCGCTTCCAGGTCGACCTCGAGCGCTTCGCCCCGGTCTACAACCCGGCCAGCCTCGGCTTCCTGGAACGAGGCGCCGTCTACGGCTGGTTCAGCAACGCCAACACCTATTCGCTCGGCACGATGCCCAATTTCGGGATCAACCTCACGATGAGCCACGACGACATCCTGGGCCTCGAGTACTACGAGGACTTCGGGAAGCTGGGAGTCGGTTTCATGAAACCGATAGGCAGGGATTTGGGCATTTCCGCGGAAGCCGAGCTGGCGGGCCACACCGGGTCAATTAGCTCGCCTGACTATTTTGAGCTGACCCAGAAGGCCGCTACGATGATCGATACCGGCAACGTCAGCTATGGGGCGCTCGTCGGCTTCGGCTACCGCTTGAAGCCGGGCTTGAGCGTCGGCATCCAGGGACGGGCGGCCTACATCAATACCGGGATGGTCTACTCCGGCCCCGGCCTGAGTCTCGAGACGGACACGAGCAACCCTTTCTACTATTATCCCGATGCGGCGAAGGTCTATTACGGGCTTGTTGCCGGTTTGGCGTACCGGGACGACCGAAGCCTCGAGGCCGAGTTCGAGCTCGTCTGGTCAAACCAGGCGGAGTTCTACATAGTCCCGCCCGTCGGCGGGTTCAGCAGTTCGGAAGCCGGGGAAATCCTGCTCGGCTCGGTTCCTGTCGTCATTTCTACGGCGGTGACGAAGGGCTTCCTGGACAAGACCCTGTTCGCCTCGCTGCGCAGCGTCGGCGAGATAGGCACCGACGACCGCGACATCCTCGCCGCACGGATCATACCCGGCCTCGAGTGGTGGCCGCTGCGCTGGCTGGCGGTCCGAGCCGCATACGAGTTCGACTACCTGCAGGCGAGCGTCAACGCGGTCA
>PGXR01000139.1 GCA_002839245.1 Spirochaetae bacterium HGW-Spirochaetae-7
AGAAGCGCGGCTTGTCGGCCAGGGTAATGACGACGTCGAAAACATCCCGCCAACCCTTGTGGTTCTTCCAGAACGGGTCGAGCGCGTACTCCAGCAAGGCCCTCGTATACTCGTAGTCCGAGTTGGTGATGATCATCAGTTTCTTGCCGTAATCCTTGTAGCGCTCGAGGAGGCTGGGCACCAGGGGATCCTGGATGACGAAGCGCTGCAGGTCGCCCCGGACCACATTCTTCAGGGATCCGTTGCGGTGGACGGCGTCGACGGCCCGGGAGACGTCGCCGGCTATCGTCGCGTAGTCTGCCAGGTCGGCTCCGCCGCTCTTCATGTCAATCAGCTGCGAGAACAATACCCCGGTCGAGATGGCGAACAGGGTATCAAGCGGCTGGAAGGCCGGATCCGACAGTTCGACGGCGACGTTCTGGTATACGCTCTGCATCACCCTGAAATCGAGGGGCCGGGTGCCGTGGCTCGCCATCTTGACCTTGCCGTAGCGGCTCAGCTTCAGCAGGTTGCCGTTGCGCTTGTCGATGACAAGCCCGACGAGGGCGCGCTCGGAGTCGAAGGCCAGCCCGCCGACGGCTTCCGGGTAGCCGCGTTCCTCCACCAGCAGCCTGGCGGCATATCGGTGAGTCAGCGACTCGAAGGCTTCGGTATCGTAGCGGACCAGGGTATGGTCCATGTCGAAGCCGACCAGGGCTATATGCTTGAGGTTGAGCGAACGGTTGATGAATACGCTCATGACGCGCGGCTCACAGCTGGGGCATCACTAGATCCGGGACGAACATCGTAATCTCGGGCACGAAGGTTATGAGCATCAGCACCGTTACCATGACCAGCCACATCGGGAGCATGGTCTTGATCACCTTCTCTATCCTGATCTTCCCTATCGCACAACCCACGAAGAGGGCCGATCCCACCGGGGGGGTAGTCAACCCGATGGCCAGGTTCAGGATGAGCATGATGCCGAAATGGACGGGTGAAAGGCCGAGCGCTCCTACCACTACGGGGTAGAGTATCGGCGTGGTGATGAGTATCAGCGGCGCCATGTCCATTATCATGCCGAGCAGCAGCAGCAACAGGTTGATCAGCAGGAGCAGCGCTATCTTGTTGTGCGTTATTGACAGCAGGGCTTGCGTCGCCAGGGCCGGTATGCGCAGGTAAGCCATGAGCCAGCCGAAGGCGCTCGCGGCCGCGATCAAGGCCATCACCATCGCCAGCGTCTTGAGTGCGCTGTACAGGATCCCCTTCAGGGCCTTGAGCGGGATTTCCCTGTAGACGAAGAACGTGATGAGGAATGCGTAGACAACGGCGACCGCCGCGGACTCGGTGGCGGTGAAGATGCCCGATATGACTCCGCCCATGATGATGACTGCGGTCATGAGGCCGAGGATCGCATCCTTTGAAATGACGAGCGCTTCCTTCCAGGAATATTTCCGTTCCTTGGGATAGCCCCGCTTTATGGCGAAGACGTAGCTGACGATCATCAGGCCGACGCCCAGCATGATGCCCGGGATGAAGCCGCCCAGGAACATCCTCCCCACCGAAACGCCGCCGGCGGCCAGCGAATAGATGATCATGTTGTGGCTCGGCGGGATGATCACGCCCTGGCAGGCGCTGGTTACGGTAATGCCCACGGAGAAGTCGTCGTCGTAGCCCTTCTCCTTCATCATCGGAATGAGGATGGTGCCGATCGACGAGACGTCCGCCACGGCGGAACCGGAAATGCCGCCGAAGAACATGCTGGCGAGGCAGTTGACCTGCGCCAGGCCTCCGCGCACCCGTCCGACGAGCAGGTTGGAAAACAGGATGAGCCGGCGGGAAATGCCGCCTTGCCCCATCATCTCGCCCGCTATTATGAAAAAGGGAATTGCCAGAAGGCTGAAGGACCGCACTCCCTGGACCATGTTCTGGACTATCGCCATCAGCGGTATGTCGAGGTATATGGCGGTGATAACGGAGGCTATCGCCAGCGTGAAGGTAATGGGAACCTGCAGCAGCAGCATGCCGATGAAGGAACCCAGCAGCAGCGCGATCGCGATCGTTTGATCATGCATGGAAATCCCCCAGAACGTCGCGGATGGAACCTGTGCCGGCCAGGAAATCGTCCACGGTCTTGTCCTTGGTGTCAAGGCCGAAGATGTCGGCCAGCGACTCGTAAATCATGATGACGGCGCTGACCGGGAGGGCCGCGTACAGAAGGCCGGCGGGCCACTGTGTGGCGGGCATGATCGACTTCATCGTTATGGCGACCAGCTTCCATCCGTCCAGCAGCATGACCACGGCTACACCCAGTATCACGATGCTCTTGAGGACATCAAGCGCCCTCGCGACAACCCGGGGCAACTTGGCGACAGGAATCAGCGTGATGTTGATGTGCAGACCCTGTTTCACACCCAGGCTCATGGCAATGAAGATGAACCAGACCGACAATAGCAGGGCCACTTCCTCCGACCACATCAGGCCGCTGTTGAAGCCGTAGCGCAGTACCACGTTCGTGAAGGTGATCAGCACCATCGCCACCATCATGAGCTTGGCGAGATAGACCAGGCAGATGTGGACCAAGTTGAAGAACCCGACAATTTTCTGCTGCATCGGTGTACCTCTGTACAAAAATCGGGCCCGGGATGGCGCTAGCAGGCGCCGCACCCGAGCCCTGGTGGAAATTTCGTTCGACTACTTTACTTCGCCAATCCGCTTGATCAGGTACTGGATCGAGGTGGGCTGCTTGTCGTACAGGCCCTTCATCGCTGCCTGCCAGGGAGCCTTGTCCGTGATGACGGTGATCGTGTTGCCAGCCGCCCTCACCTTGGCCTCGGAAGCCTTCTCGCGTTCAGCCCAGAGCTGGCGCTGGTAGGGAATCGCGTCGAGAGCCGCCTGCTTGATCAGGGCCTGATCTGCCTCGGAGAGCCTGCTCATGGAAATCTTGGAGGCGATGATGATTTCCGGTACGCGGGTATGCCCGTCAAGGGTAAAGAACTTGGCGACTTCGTAGTGGCTGGTGGATTCGTAGCTGGGCCAGTTGTTCTCGGCGCCGTCGATGACGCCGGTCTGCAGGCCGGAATATACCTCGCCATAGGCCATCGGGGTGGCGACAGCGCCCAGACCCTGGACCATGCCGACCATCAGTTCGCTTTCCTGGACGCGGATCTTGAGTCCGGCCAGGTCGGAGGGCTTGGAAACTACGCGCTTGGAGTTGTAGAAATTCCTGGCGCCGGGCTCGAACCAGCCTATGCCCACGAAACCGGAGGGTTCCAGCGAGGCGAACAGTTCCTTGCCGATCGGCCCGAGAAGGACGTTCCACATGTGCTCTTCCGAACGATAGAGGTAGGGAAGCTGCAGGGCGTTGAACACCGGCACGAAGGCTGCCAGCGGTGAAACGCTCACGCGGGTGAAATCGATGGCGCCGAACTGCACCTGCTCGATGACGGCCTTCTCTTGGCCGAGCTGCGAGGCGGGATACACTTCGATGGTGATGCGCCCTTTGGTGCGCTCCTTGACCAGGTCGGCGAACCTGATGTCTCCGAGGGTGGTCGGATAATCGGCGGGGTGGGTTTCCGCGAGGCGCAGTACGACCGGCTTGGCATCGGCGGCAGGAGCCGCTTCCTTCTGGCCGTTGGCATAAGCCATCGATGCTGCCGCGAGCAGCACCATGATTGCGATAACTACTTTACGTGCTTTCATCTCTTCCTCCTGGAAAGGTGTGGGTTTTTCTGGACTCTTGCAGGATAATGCGCTTCCCCGAAGCGCGGTTGGTGAAATACTTGCGTACTGTTGGATTTTCTTGCTCGGCAGGATGCGGGGTCGCGAGGATCTTCCACCGGCCGCACCGGATCAGTCGTCACCCGTGCGGAAATCCACGGGGCTCAGGCCCTCGTACTTGCGGAATACCCGGGAAAAGTACGCCTGGTCGTTGAATCCGACCATGGCGCAGACTTCCTTAACCCGGTATTGGCCGGTACGCAGGAGGCTTTTCGCCGCGGCTATCCTGAGACGACACAGCACGTGCACGAAGGTATCGCTGCCGTAGCGGCCGAAAAGCCTGCTCAGGTGCGACGGAGCGCTGCCCACGGCCTGCGCGACGTCCGCAAGCGAAAGGTTTTCGGCGAGATGCGCGTGCATATAGGCCAGGGCGCGCTCCACGGTGGCGCTTCCGCGCCTGTCGATGCCGGCCACTCCATCGTCGCTGCCCGTCCGGCCGGCGGCGAGGAGTACCACCGGCCTGTCCGGCCTGGCGAGCGCCAGGGCGTCGCGGGCCGTCAGGAACAGAGTATCGCCTTCGGCGCCCCGGGATGGGCATGCGCCAACGAGGACGGCGAGTCCCATGACCGAAAGCGCGTCCGAGGTCAGCCGGTCGAGTACCAGCTTGAGAGCGGCCATCGCATCGGCAACCTCGAGCTGGCTCGGAATGGCGGCGATGCAGCGCAGTTCATCGTCTCGCGACTCGGAAAGCACATGCCACCCGGCCGTGACCAGGAAGCGCTCGCAGAAATCGGCGAACCTTCGTACCTGGGTTTGACTTGCGGCTGCCGCGGGCCTGGCCGCTGGCGTCAGCCGCATGACCAGGGCGAGCAGGGAGCAGTCCTCCATCCCTTTCAGCCTGAAGAAGGACGCCAACCGGCGTCCATCCATTTCGTCCCTGCGCAGGTCGGAGCGGAGCTCTTCTTCCAGCAACGCCAAAGCGCCTGCGTCCTCGGGAGCAACGTTCCCAGGCCGCGCCCCCGCCTTCCCGCCATTCTCCATCCTGTTCATGAGGCGCACCGCCGTGCCCCGCACGTCTTCGGCGGACGCGGGCTTGACCAGGTACTCGTCGACCCCGAGGCGTATCGCCTCGCGCGCGTAGTCGAAATGGTCGAAGGCGGTAACGAAGACTATGCGTATCCCGGGCGTGAGCGCCTTCAGTTCGTGCGCAGCCTGGAGCCCGTCCATGCCCGGCATGCGGATGTCGAGGAAAGCGATGTCGACCGGTACGAGCCTGGCGTGCTCGACGGCCTGCCTGCCGTTCGTAGCCTCGAGGACCTCGACATCGTGGCCTTCGATGGCGGAAAGTATGCTCGCCAGGGCCCGTCGTTCAAGCTGCTCGTCATCGGCGACGAGTATCCGGAACCTCATGCCGGCGCTTCCGGAGCGGGCTCGACGGGGAGCGAAATGTGTACCTGGGTACCTTCACCGGGTTCGCTCCGTATGGACAGGTGCGAGGCCTCGCCGTAGCGAAGCTCCAGCCGCCTGCGGACGTTGTCGATGCCGATGCCTTCGACCGCGGGTACGGATCCGGTCTTCATGCGGCCTTTCGCCGGGATGTTCATTCCCACGCCGGTATCCCGGATGTTCAGCGAAAGCCTGCCGCTCTTCTTCCGTACTTCCACGGTCACGGTGCCGCCGTCCTCGCGGGGCTCGATTCCGTGTCTCACCGCGTTTTCCACGAAGGGCTGGATGGTGAATCGCGGTATCAGGGCGGTCATGGCCGACGGTTGTGCCTCGATATTCCAACGGAGCCTGTCGCCGAACCGTAGCCCCTGGAAGGCGAGGTACTCCTCCACGATCTCCAGTTCTGCCTTGACCGGGACCATCGACTCCGGTGCGCCTAGCGCGTAGCGGAACAGACGCCCCAGGGCCAGGGACAGCCTTTCGGTTTCGCTGGCCCCCTCGAACAGCGCGGTCCTGGCTATGGTATTCAGCGCGTTGAACAGGAAATGCGGCTGGATCTGGTCCTGGAGGCTGATGAACTGCGCCTCGCGCAGGGACCTCTCCTTGCCCATCAGCTCCCGTTCCTCTTCGCGCAGGCGGCGCTCCAGCTCGGCCTTTCCCTTGAGGTCGGTCAGCATCGAGGCAATGCTCTTGCTCATCGTATTGAAGGACCGTGCCAGCACCTCGACTTCGTCGCCCGTCGGTGCATGGACTTCCGGGACGTCGAGCTCGCCGGCGGCTATGCGCTCCGAGGCCTTGGCGAGCCTGCGGATAGGGTCGGCTACCGAAGACGAGAAAGCTGCGGCGCCCATGCCGAAGAGGGCCACGAAAAGCACCAGCCCGCCGACGGTGAAGCGCCTGATCCGCTGGATGTGCAGCAACAGCGCCTGGTACCTGTCCTCGCCGTAATTCATCGCTTCAGACAGTAGCGTGGAAAGGTATCCGTCGACATAGACCGATATCCTTCCAGCCAAGGCCATGTACTGGTACCAGTCCCTGTCGCCGGAAAGCCGCCTGTCGATGGCGGAGTCCAGCCGCTCGAAGTACGCGTTGAGTCCCCGGCGGGTTGCCTGCAGCGAGAAGAAGGCGTTGAGCGATTCGGCTTCCGTCATCTCGATCCCGCTGACGAGGAAGAGGAAGTCGTGCCGTTCCTGCTCCGTCGAGACGGTTTCTGTATGCGATGTCTCCCGCAGGAATCGTTCCACCCGCGAGTAGTGCGCGGAAAGCTCTATCCTGAGCCGGTGGATGCCGTGATACCGGGAGAGGCGACCCTCGAACTCCCTGATGGCTCCATAGGATGCCACCTGGATAGTGAGGTCAAGCAGCACGACTGCGAGGATGGCCACGCTGTAGAACAGGAGTAGCTTGCTGCGGATGCTGTTGCGGATTCTCGTGCCCATGTGCGTCGGAGGATCATACCCGATGCCGAAAGCCTGGAACAAGCCTTGTTTGCCGGCGGCGCCACCTGGCCGAGGAAGACAGGGCACTCGCTTGACAGACATCGCCTATAAGTATACGTTATACACGAAATGAGTATACTTTGTATAAATCAATGATAACGACACAGCAGAAGATCCTCGATCGCATCGCCAGGCATCTCTTCAGGTACGGGTTCTCGTCGCTGACGATGGAAGGAGCAGCGAAATACGCCCAGGTCAGCAAGCGTACCCTGTACAAGCATTTCCCCAACAAGGATGCCCTGCTCCTCGCCGCCTTCGATTTCCAGGTCGGCCGTTTCGCGGCTATCCTCGCATCGATAGTCAACGATGGAACCCGTCTTGGCGTGTACAAGCTTTCGACGGCGTTCGCCTTCATGGCCGAACTCTCCCAGCGGCTGCCGCCGGTACTGATGAGGGACATGGTTCAAAACGATCGCCATTACTGGGACGCCGTGCAGGATTTCAGGAAGAAGCGGGTATATCCGCTCTTCGAGCAGCTTCTGTACGACGCGGGGAAGGCAGGGCTTATAAGGGGAGACGTCGACATGCGGCTCCTGACCGGCTTGCTTCTTTCCGCTGTCGAAGCCATCGCCAATCCGATGGTTATCTACAGCTTCCCTTTCGAGCCCCGGGAAATTATAGGGGGTCTGTTGACCATGATCTTCAAGGGAATCCTCAGCGACGAGGGCCGATCGGGCCTCGACGTAGCCGGGACAGTCTACCATTTCAGCGAATTGGAGGCATTTTTTTGAAAGCCTATGTACATTCAGCCGCGAGCTGCCTCGCATGCGCGATCATGGCGAGCGTGGCGCTTTTCTCCTGCACGAAAAGCGAGACGGGTATCTCCGCCTCGGGCACCATAGAAACGACGGAAGTCAGGCTTTCGTCCAGGTCGCAGGGGCAAGTCCTTGCCCTCGCCGCGGCTGACGGCGACCGGGTCGGGAAGGGTGAAATCCTGGCCAGCATCGATCATGAGGTCCTGGACATCCAGTACGCCCAGGCGAAGGCCGGGGTCGACTACGCTGATGCCCAATTGAGGCTACTCCTCAAGGGCGCGCGGGAAGAGGATATCGCCCAGGCCAACGAGGCACTTGCCCAGGCATCAGAAAATTTGAAGCTCGCCGAATCGGACAGGGACCGCACGAAGAGCCTCTTTGAATCGGCGAGCGCGACGAAGAAGCAGAACGACGACGCGCAGGCGAGGTACATGGTGGCCCAGGCGCAATATGCCCAGGCAGAACAGGCATTGAAGAAACTGTCGAATCTGGCCCGTCCCGAGGAAATAACGAGCGCACGGGCGAAACTGCAGCAGGCACGGTACTCGGTCCAGCTCCTCGAGAAAGCAATAGCCGATTGTTCGGTACCCTCTCCCATCGCCGGTACGGCTCTCCGGCGCCTGGTAGAGGTAGGCGAGCTTGTCGGGGTCGGTACGGGTCTGTACATGCTTTCCAACCTTACGACGGTTCACCTGACCATCTACGTCCCGGAAACGGAACTGGGAAGGATATCGATCGGCCAGGCGGCGGAAGTGCGGATAGACAGCGCGCCTGACCGCCCTTTCGCCGGTCGAGTCTCCTATATTTCCCAGGAAGCGGAATTCACGCCAAAAAACGTCCAGACCAAGGATGAACGGGTAAAACTGGTGTTCGGCGTCAAGATA
>PGXR01000140.1:0-8228 GCA_002839245.1 Spirochaetae bacterium HGW-Spirochaetae-7
AATGGCATGGACCAGCCTGACCAGTGCGTCGTAGCCCGCCGCACCGAAGGCCTCGTAGAAAGCGGCATTTGGCTTGAAGCAGGCGGCGTACGGGGCCGTGGCCTCCGCTATGGTCATCGATCGCCGGAACAGGTCGTCCGGACCTTCGCCCGCCTCGAGCCTCGGATCCAGGCCGATGCACAGGGCCGTGCCCCGGTCCGACCATGCCGCTTCGATCCTCTTGAAAAAATCCATTTCGTGACCGCCTTCCGCAAGTAGACCTGAGTCCCCGGAGCATAGCATGCGGGTGTTTTTTAAGTCAAAAAGGGATATACTGTATCAATTAAGTATTGGATGATATCGCAAGGAGGAGCCGACGATGAGGAAACTACTGACACTGTTCGCGGCCATGTGCATGTTGGGAACGGTCGCATTCGCCGAGGGCGAGGGCGATGCCGGATTTGGATTCCAGGCCGGCATCTCGCTCGGTACCGATGTCCTCATCGACTCCCTGGGCAATCCCGAGACCTGGAACAGCCTCGGCTTCCAGCCGGACCTGTCCATCGGCAATTTCGGCATCGGCTTCGACCTGACGGTCCACTTCAAGCTGATGACGAATACGGCGCTGGAAGTCTTCCCCGGCGACTGGGTACCCGATTACGAAGATTCGGGCAGGACCATATTCGACCTGTACCTCCCCAAAGTCATGTACGTCCGCTACGGCATGCGCGGCGACCCGCTGTACGCCAAGCTCGGGTCGATAAACGACCTGACGCTCGGCAACGGTTTCATCGTCGGCGGCTACGCCAATACCCGCTTCCTGCCGGGCAAGCGCATCTTCGGCCTCGATTTCGGCCTCGACGGCGCTCTTTTCAATTTCCCCTTCGTCGGCGTCGAACTGCTGACCGGCAACCTCGCGCGCTTCGACGTGGTCGGAGGCCGCATTTTCGTACGGCCGCTCATCTCGACGGGGCTGCCTATCCTGGAAAACCTCCAGGTAGGCACGACGCTGGCTACCGACCTCGACCCCGGCCTGTATGCCCCAACCACCAATACTGACCCCATCTCCGTCTACGGAGCCGACATTTTCCTGCCGCTCCTGTCGGGCAAAGCCTTCCCGCTCGCTGCCTTCACCGAAGTCGCGTTCGAACCAAACAAGAGCTCCGGCTTCATGATAGGAGCCGGCGGGCGACTCGTCAGCGTCATAACCTACGGCGCGCAACTCAGGTTCCTGGGCGCTGGCTTCACCCCCGTCTACTTCGACGCCAACTACGACCTGTTCCGATCGCAGAAAGCCGACCTGATGGCCGAAACTCCCAGCGGCGACGCTTTCGTCGGCTGGCTGGCCAAGGCCGGCGCCAGCCTCTTTGACGACAAGATATTCTTCTCCATTTCCGTCGACGGCCCGTTCAAGGCCATTCCGGCCACGCCGCCGCTCGTACTCAACTCCGCCGAGTATCCCCACCTCCGAGGCGAGATAGGCATGGCTGAAGGCCTGCTGGCAGGCTTCTTCGTCAACGGCTCCTACGACAAGTACTTCATAGGCAAGGGCGGCACTTTCTTCGCCGACCTGGTAGACCCGGTCGACGCGGTCATCACCGCCTCGTTCAACTACAAGACAGGCGCGGCGATTTTCACCCTGATGTACAACCTCAGCTACAACCCCAACACGTTAGAATTCGACGTTACCTCGAGCCTGCAGAGCTCGATCAAATTCTGAAGGCAGGAGGAGACCACATGCGTATCAAGACCTGGTCAATAGCAATCGTCGTAGCGCTGGCGCTGACAGCGGTAGCCGTCGCTCAAGCGCCACAGTCGCTT
Organism: Spirochaetae bacterium HGW-Spirochaetae-7; assembly: GCA_002839245.1. Lineage (GTDB taxonomy): Bacteria > Spirochaetota > Spirochaetia > Treponematales > UBA12059 > SZUA-370. Next base: position 1,801 of record PGXR01000140.1, read on the forward strand.
GTCCTCGAATTCGTCGACGGCGACAACCTCGACATCGTATATCCCGATTCGACCCTGTACAGCTACAAGAATGGGTCGATCGTTGAAGGCGACGCGGTTCCGGTCGGCGCTACCGTCAAAACGGGCGCCGGCACGAGCGTCGAACTGAGGCTCAAGCCCAACGGCACCCTCATCAAGCTGGCCAAGATGACCACCTTCAGGGTCGAGGGGCTCGCGACGCCCCAGAAGGACCAGAACGGCTTCACGCTGGTCGCCGGCAAAATACGGGCCGTGGCGGCAAAGGGCTCTCAGTATTCACTATACACGGCGAACACCGTAGCCGGGGTGCGCGGCACCGACTTCTCGATGTCATTCGAAGAAGGCGCAAAAGCGCTGCTCCTCGTCGCCAAGGGCAAGGTCGAGTTCGGCAGGCGCGAAGGCGATGCCATCGCCGGTGCGGTCATGGTCGGCGCCGGCCAGTTCGCCGATTTCTTCAAGGGATTGGTTCCGGCTCCGTTTACGCCCGAGATGCTCTCCCAGGAATACGAAGGCCTGGACATTCCGGTCGACCGCATGCCGCCGCAAGCCGACGAGCCGGTCGCCGAAACAAAGCCGGAAGCCGAACCTGCGGCCGAGGCCGAGACAAAAGCCGAGAAAGCCGCCGAAGGCCCGTCCGGCGAAGTCGCCGAGTGGCTGCGTGACCTTCTGGGCATGGAGATAGGCTCGATCACCATCAACGGAGACACCTGGGCAAAGGCCGTGATACAGCCGACCTTCAAGGTGGGCAAGCTCAGGGCGGGGCTCTACCTTCCTATCATCTACTCTGACAACCTCTTCGACCCGTCCTCCTGGTACCATCCTTCCGGCAACGACGAGTGGTCGTTCGGAACCGACCAGAACTGGTCGGCTGACCCCTTGAACGCCCTTGCCGACACCGCTACGGATATAGCGCTCAAAATCAAGTTCCTCGAGTACGGCCAGCCCCTGGTCGATCCGTTCTTCGTAAAGATCGGCAACCTCGACAGCTTCACCCTCGGCCACGGCCTCATCATGAGGAACTACGCCAACGACGCCGACTTCCCGTCGATTCGGCGCATCGGCCTCAACCTGGGCATCGACCAGGGCAGCTGGGGCTTCGAGGCCCTGACCAACGACCTGACCGACAACCAGGTTCTCGGGACGCGGCTCTACGTCCGGCCCATCCCCGATTTCAAGCTGGCCATCGGCCTGTCGGCAGTCGCCGACCTCTACCCGGCAGGCGACCTCGACCAGGCCACGGCCGACTCCTACGGCGACCCGATATTCATAGCCGGCGGCGTCGACCTCGACCTGCCAATATTCCAGACCGGCATCTTCGGGATGCGCTTCTTCGCAGACGGCGCCGCCATGGCACCGTACGTGAGGAATGGTGGCGCCTCCGCGGGCGATGCCGGTTTCCGCTACGACATGGTCTACGCCGACGGCGCCATCAAGAACTGGGGAGCGTCGACAGGCTTCATAGGCAACGTGCTGTTCATAGACTGGCGCCTGGAGTACCGCTACTTCACCGGAGCCTTCACGCCGACCTTCTTCGACTCCAGCTACGAGCGCAGGCGCGCGGGCCTGGTGGCGGAATGGGCCGGCTACCTCTCGGGCGTAACCCCGATAGACCAGTCGCCGTCGGTTATGGGCGTCTACGGCGAGGGCGGCGCGTCAATCCTCAAGGACAAGCTGTCGCTGTCCCTGGGCTACTTCTGGCCGTGGTCAGCCGACGCGGCGAGCCTGGACGAACTGTTGTCCACCTCCGACGACTACTTCAAGGCCAGTCTGGTCATCAAGAAGGGCCTCATCCCCATCGTCGACGTGTCCGGATCGATAAGCTACGAGCGCAAGGGCCTGGCCAGATCGATAGCCAATGGCAGCCTGGACCAGCTCTTCGACGAGAACACGACATTCTCAGGCGAAGTGGTCTTCCCGGTGCCACGCGCGCCCAACCTCGACCTTGCCTTCATCTTTTCCACGACGATGGCCCGGGACAAGATAACCGGCGAAGTCGAGTACAGCCCCGTCGGCAGCACCACGCCCAGGATGGTTCCGTCGGTCACGCTGGAGACCCGGCTGCACTTCTAGGGTAAAAATGCTTCGGCTTCATGGCCGCTCCTGACGGGGCGGCCATTTTCATTCCAGGGCCTTCGGCGGCATTCCGTGCCATTGCGCCATCGCAGCATCCCGTGCCATCGTGCCGAGGGATGACAACGTCGCGACTGCGGTGTATACAGTCTGCATGGAATCGTCACGGACAGGGAGTGCCACGCGGATACACGTGCTCGCGCCGGAAGTCGCCAAGAGGATAGCCGCGGGCGAGGTCATCGACAGGCCGGCCGCCGCGCTGCGGGAGCTTCTCGACAACGCGCTGGATTCAGGCGCCAGGAACATCGTCGTCGAGATGGAGGGCGGAGGAACGGAAAGCCTGCGAGTCGTCGACGACGGTTCGGGCATGGGCAAGGACGACCTGACGCTGTCGGTGCTGCCCCACGCCACTTCCAAGATCGGGACGCTCGATGACCTGTCGTCCCTGTCGACGCTCGGGTTCCGCGGAGAGGCGCTGTCTTCGATAGCGGCCGTGGCAAACCTGGAAATCGTCAGCGCTACAGCTGATGACAATGCCTGGAAGCTAGAATCTTCACCTGGCGGCGGCGACGCTCCGGTTTCGCCATGGCGGGGGTCCAGCGGCACGGCGGTGACCGTCCGCGACCTCTTCGCGTCGTTCCCCGCGCGGAAGAAATTCATGAAGCGCGCGGCCGCCGAGGCTACGGCTTGCAAGGCGGTATTCGTCGACAAGGCGCTGGCGTTTCCGGCCGTCTCGTTCAGGCTTGTCTCCGGCGGAAAGCCGCTGCTCATCCTGGGACCGGACAGCCTCGCCGGCAGGGTGCTTTCAGCGACGGCTACGGGCCAGAGCCCCGAGCTGTTCAGGGAACTCGTCGCCAGCGGCACCGGCTTCGGCGCGCGCATCGTCGCGGGGCTCCCTGCCGTATACCGGACCGACAGGCGCCATATCCAGGTCTTCGTCAACGGGCGGCGCGTCCAGGAATACGGCATAACCCAGGCGCTCGAGTACGCCTACCGCGGAGCCCTGCCTGGTGGGGCCTGGCCTTTCGCATGGGCCTTCGTCCAGGTGGATCCCGAATATGCCGATTTCAACATCCATCCGGCCAAAAAAGAAGTCAGGCTGAAGAACCTCGACGAGATCCGTGCCGGCCTCATCCGCGCCATACGCGACTACCTGGCTGGCCAGACGAAACGGGCTGTCGCCTTCCCGAACCCGGGGCGAGAGTGGTTTGCCGACGAATCTCCCGCAGCCACCGCGATGCCCGCCGGCCCTTCGTCGCGCGATGCGATAGCCGATGCCGTCCTGGCAATCCGTAACTCAAACCCCGCCCGACTTTCCACCGGACGGGACGCTGGCACCCGGACAGGCGACTCGGATGGACGGTTCCGCGTGGCAGGCCAGGCTACCGAAAGATTCCGCTATATCGGCAGGACGCTCGGCGTCTTCCTGGCGTTCGAATCGGACGACGAATTCATCCTGCTCGACCAGCACGCGGCCCACGAACGCATCCTGTACGACGAGATCATGGCAGGCAGGGCCGTATCGCAGGAACTGCTCGTGCCCATCGTCTATGAACCGGAGTCAGATAGCGAAAACGAGTACATTGCCCTGCATGCCGGGGAGCTTTTGTCCGCCGGATTCAGGCTCGTCAGGGAAGGCCGCTCGTGGATGCTCGAGGCCGCGCCGGCGATGCTGCCCGAGGCGATGACCGGTGCCATCTTCGAACTGTTGCGATCCAGGCCGGATCCCGCCGAACTGCTCAGGGAGACCGCCGCCCAGGCGGCATGCAGGGCGGCGGTCAAGGACGGCGATGAACTGGACGAGTCAGGCGCTGTCGCGCTTATCCGTGCCGCCATGGCCATGCCGGAACCGCGCTGTCCCCACGGCCGGCCCATATGGCTACGCCTGAGCCGCGACGACCTGTACCGGGCCGTAAGGCGCCTGGTTTAGCCCGCCTCACAGCCCGGCGAGCATTGTCTCGGCTTCTGCCCGGGACTTGAAATCCGGTTTCTTGGCCAGCAGGTCAGTAAGCGTCTTTTTCGCGGAAGGCGCGTCCCCTAGCGCCACGTAGACCTTGCCGAGCTCGAACATCGCGTCCCAGGTCGCAGGAGCAAGCTTGAGGATTTCTATGTAGGTGTCCTTCGCTTTCGGCATGGCGCCGGACTGGACGTACGCCCGGGCGAGGTTGAGCCGTATCGTAGCATCCCTCGGAGAAAGAGCGAGCGCGGCCTCGTAGTGGAAAATGCTCTTGTCGAGGAGGCCCTTGGCGCCATAGGCGTTGGCGAGGTTGTTGTTTGTCTCAAGCGACCGCGGGTCGATGCGATAGGCTTCCTCGAGGATGGCGAGAGCCTTGTCGCTGAAACCCGACTCCAGATAGAGCCTGCCCAGGTTGACGCGCGGATCGACCGCCCGCTTGTCAAGCTCGGCAGACTTGGCGTACGCGAGCAGAGCCGTATCGACGTCGCCCGCCTTTTCCGCGGTCAGGCCGAGCTGATACTGGTAGAGCGAAACAGAAGGCGCAAGTTCGACGGCCTTCTTCGCGTACGGGAGGGCTTCCGCGGCCTTGCCGAGGTCGTACTTGACCTTGGCGAGGTTGTAGCTCGTCGCCGCATCCGGAGCCAGGGCGAACGCCCTCTCGAAAGCTTTTTCGGCTTCGGCGCTCCTGCCAGCCGCCGACTGTACGACGCCTAACCCCTTGAGGGCGGTGGCGTTGTCCGGCTCGAACGAGAGGGCCGTCTGGTATGACTTGATCGCCGCGGCGGAGTCGGCCCTTGCCGCGTAAATGGCGGCTGATTCGACATGCGCCCGCACGTAGTCCGGCTTGATCCTTATCGCCCCGCCGAAGGCGCCGAGCGCCGCCTGGTCGTTGCGCATGGCCCGGTAGGTCATGCCCAGGTTGAAGAACGCCGGCTCGTACTTGGGATTGAGCTTGACGGTGATCGATTCGAACGCCCGCTGGGCTTCGGGGAATTTCTTGACGCGGTAATACGCCTTGCCAAGTTCATAGGCGTAGAGGTAGTTGTTTGGATCGAGCTTTACAGCCTGCTCCAGTTCCCCCTGGGCCAGGTCGGGCTTCTCGAAATCGTTGTATATCTTGCTGAGCGTATAATGCGGCCGCGCGTCCTGCGAGTCGTTCCGTATCGCCTCCTGGGCGGAACGCTGCGACTGCTTGACCGACTCGAGCCCGTCGGCGCTGGTCGGAGCCCGCTTGTAGCCGTCGTAATAGCCCTCGGCAATCTCGGCGAAGGTCTGGGCGGTGAATTTGGCTTCGCCGGGGGGCAGGTCGGAAACCGCCTCGTCGAACCTGGACTTGGCGGTGCCATAATCGCCCGAGCTCATAGAAGTCCTGCCCGCCTTGACCAAGGCGTTGACCGCTTCCATCCTGGCCCGCACTTCCTGGCTCTTGCGGGCCAGCTCATCATCCGCGGCCTTCTTCCTGGCGGCCGCCGCTTCCGCTTCAGCCTTGGCCAGCGCTTCTTCCTCCGCCCTGCGGGCAGCCTCCGCGGCCGCGGCCGACGACGCGGTCGTATCCGCTGGCCTCGGAGCGACGTTCTTGGAGCCGCTCTGGGCGACGCTCGTCGCGGTCCGCTCCAGTGATTTTCCCAGCTCGCCGAGGCTCTGCGCCAGCGCGCCTGTCTCGCCCGAGCCGGCCCTGGCTGCCGCTTCGGCCGCGCTCCGGGCTTCCGCCTTCCTGTTCAGCGCCTCGTCGCGCAGCGCCCGGGCCTCGGGATCGGCGGCGTTCTGGATGATCAGCCGGTCGAGTATGTCGAGCGCCCGGTCCCAGTCGCCACGATCGATGTACTCGCGGGCAAGCGACAGCATGTTGCCGCGCTCGCGCTCGCCGGACCGCGAAGCCGCGCCGAGGCCAATGCCGACGGCCAGGCTGGTCACGAGCATGACGGCGACTACGATGCCGCCTACGATCAACCTTTTTTTCGTTTTTTGTGTCACGTTGTCAGTCCTTCCAGGTAAATGGCCATATATCAATCGTCGAGGGACAGGTCTGCATCGTAGCCCTGCACGTCGCCCGAGCCGGCGGACAGGTTGGTCGTCGCTTCGGCCGCCTCCAGCAGGGAGCGGGCCACTTCGTCGAGCATGGCTCGCCTGGCCTGCTCCTCCGCCAGTCGCCTCGCTTCATCGTCGGCCTTCTGCCTGTCGGCCGCGGCGACCTTCGTACCAAGAAGGTCGAGGAGCCTGCGTATCTCCACAGCTTGCGCCGAGGCCGGATCGAGGCTCAGGTACAACGAGTAGTCGGCCACGGCGCCGCCATGGTCGCCGAGGCGCATTCTCGCATTGGCTCGATTCAGGTACGCCGGAGCGAAATCGGACCTGACAGCGAGGGCCTGGTCATAGTACTCGA
>PGXR01000140.1:8272-10034 GCA_002839245.1 Spirochaetae bacterium HGW-Spirochaetae-7
GTACTCGAGGGCGAAGGAGTTGCGCCCCTGCGCGAAGAACGAATTGGCGATGTTGAAAAGGAACTGGTGGCGGGAGGCCGCCGAGGTCGCCAAGCCACGTCGGAAGGCGGCTATGGCGTCGTCCCAGCGCCCGAGCTGCTGATAGGCGATTCCCAGGTAGAGGATGATTTTCTCGTCAGCGCCGGCTTCCCTGGACGCCAGCTCCAGGACAGGAGCGGCTTCCAGGGGCTTGTTCTCCATGAACAGCTTCACGGCACGCTCGGCTACATCCGAGGCGAACGATGGCTGGGGCGAGGCAGCAAAGGCCAGGCAGAGAAGGATCGACGAAAAGGCCCGTGCCGGAGCCGGCCGCACCGTCGACCGCATCGACCCTCCTTGCGCTTCCGAAGAGCGTGGCCGTGCCGGAGGACAGGCGCCATCGCTACTCTGGAATTTACCGATGAACTCGTTTACCATAGTACAAGGATACCACGGGGGGCGCTCGCTTTAAAGCGCTTCCTGTCCCCGATTCCGTTCAGCAAGGCGGGCCGATGTCATTCGTCGCGATACTCATCATCATTTTCGGCATTGCCGTCGGCGTGCTGAGCTACTTTCTTATACGGATGATAGTCCTGCCCAAGAGGCTGTCGTCGGTTTCAGACATGCTCAGGCAAGGACGCACGCAGGCAGCCACGAAGGTGGTCAAGGCGATACTCTCCAAGGATCCCAGGAACGCAGCCGCCCACTACTTCCTCGGCAAGGCGTACATGGCCGAAAGCAAGCCGGAATTGGCCTTGATGGAGTTCAAGACGGTCGGCACCATCGGCCAGTTCGGCCCGGAAATACCCGAAGTGGAATTCCGCCAGGTCATCGCGGAACTGTATGAAAAATTCGGCCAGCTGGAAGAAGCACTCAAGGAGTACATACTCCTCGTCAAGAACGATCCGGGGAACGCCGACTACTACTACCACTGCGCGCGGATTTTCGATGACCGGGGGAAGGCGGAAGTAGCCATCAAGTACGCCCGCAAGGCAGTGGAACTCGACCAGCGTCACGGCAAGGCCCATTACATGCTTGGCGTCATACTCTACAAAACGAAACATCCCCTCGAAGCCAGGGCCGAATTCGAGGCGAGCATGAAATTCGACCCGACGAACTACGACTGCTACTACTACCTTGGCAAGCTGCTCAAGGAATCAAACGACTATACCGGAGCCCTGCTCGCGTTCGAGCGGGCGCAGAAAAGCCCGGCGCTCAAGATAAAGGCCCTGGTCGAACGCGGCGGAACCTTCATGAGCCAGGGATCCTACGAGAATGCCATCATCGAATTGGAGCGTGCGATCAAGCTCTCGAAGGAAGACAACTCCTCAGAAGCGCTCTACGGCCGATATTTCCTGTCGCTGTGCTATGAAAAGCTCAAGAACCTCGACAAGGCCATCGAGCAGTGGGAAAAGATATACTCCAGGAAACCCCAGTTCAGGGACGTGGCTGAAAAGCTGACGCAATACCAGGAATACCGTACCGACGATCACATGAAGGATTACCTGACCTGCGGACAGGATGATTTCGTCGATCTGTGCAAGAGGATCGCGAGCCAGGGCCTCAACCTGGCTATCCGCGACGTGATAGAGACGCAGAACGGCGTCGATTTCATCGCGGTGGAGAACGAATCGGAGAAGTGGCTGGCGACAAAAAAACGACCCAGGCTCATGCGGTTCCTGCGGGTATCCGAGCCGCTCGACGACGCGGCGGTTCGCTCCCTGCTCGACAACATGAAGAAACT
>PGXR01000141.1 GCA_002839245.1 Spirochaetae bacterium HGW-Spirochaetae-7
CACGTGCGCAGCGAGAAGGACCCGTATACGCTGATGCGCATGGTCGACGTCAACGTCTTCAACACCGACAAGACGATGCGTCAGGCCAGGGCAAAGGGAGCCAGGAAATATTTCTGCGTCTCCACCGACAAGGCCGCCAACCCCGTGAGCATGATGGGTGCCAGCAAGCGCATCATGGAGATGTTCCTGATGCGCCGCAGCCTCGAACTGCCCGTTTCCACGGCCCGCTTCGCCAACGTGGCCTTCTCCGACGGCAGCCTCCTCTATGGCTTCAACCGACGCATGGAGAAGGACCAGCCCCTGGCCGCCCCCAACGACGTGCGCCGCTACTTCGTCACCCAAAAGGAAGCAGGCGAGCTATGCCTCTGCTCCTGCCTCCTGGGCGACAACCGTGACGTCTTTTTTCCCAAGCTCGACCAGGGCCTGAACCTGATCACCTTCAGCCAGATAGCCGAACGCTACCTGGAACGTGCCGGCTATGAACCCGTCCACTGCGCCAGCGAGGAAGAGGCCCGCTCCCGCGTCGCGGAGCTGAAGCCCCAGCGCAAATGGCCCGTATACTTCTTCTCCAGCGATACTACCGGAGAAAAGGACTTCGAGGAATTCTACACGGACAACGAGACCCTCGACATGGCCCGCTTCAGGAACCTCGGCATCATCAAGAACGAACCCACCTTCGACCAGGCCAAACTACAACACTTCGAAACCCGCATCCGGCAGTTGCGCGCCGTCGGCTCCTGGACCCGTACTGACCTCATAGACCTCTTCAACACCATGATCCCCGAGTTCAACCACAAGGAAACAGGAAAGTTCCTGGACGGGAGGATGTAAGTGAAGCCAGCATTGGTCAATAGCATAAAAATCAAGAATTTTCTGTCATTTGGACCAGATGCGCAAGAAATCGAGTTCAGGTCACTCAACATAGTCATTGGTCCCAATGGTTCTGGCAAATCAAACCTGCTTGAGGGGCTTGCCTTGATGCAGTCCGCTCCTGGAATCCTGAGTTCTCCCATACGGGAAGGCTGACAGGTAGTGTTCTACCGCAAGCAACTGGCTTTTTTATAGGGTATCAGGTATCTTTCACACAAGGAGAGTTATCCTATGAACAGTGTTTATCGACTCCGATCAGACGAACTTACACCCGAATTCATCACGATTTTAAAAAAGTCGTATCCGCATAAAGAGATAGAAATTACCATCGATGAGGTGATGGACGAAACCGAATACCTTATGAGTTCCTCTGCAAACAGGTTGCATCTGGAGAATGCGATAAAGAACATCGAACAACACACCAACCTTGTCAGTGTTCCTGTAGAAACGTTGATTCCGTGATTATCAGTTTCGATCCTACCGCGTTTCAGGACTACAATGAATGGGCCGCTGTAAACAGCAAGGTTTTCAGGCGAATTGGAGATTTGATCCGAGATATATGTAGGGACCCATTTAAAGGTGTTGGTAAACCGGAACCCTTAAAGCACAATCTTGCAGGATACTGGTCCAGACGTATTACAGATGAACATCGCTTAGTATATAAGTACACAAATGAAACCGTATATATAGTTTCCTGCAAATTTCATTACTGAATATTTTCTGCCTATCGACGCCTGCCTTGTATTGGAAAGTATACTGCACAGGTTTTTGCTTACTCAAAGGTGGAAAGAATGGACACATTCCTGGACTGTTACAGGTACTGTCTGAGCATATCCCCGCGTGAGGGATCGTAGCGTAAAGCCCGCAGCGCAGCGAGGACTTGGAGCGAAGAGCCCGACCCGGCCGAAGGTCGGGGCACGCCCAATACTAACTCAAGCCCCAGCGCAAGTGGCCCGTATACTTCTTCTCCAGCGACACCACCGGAGAAAAGGACTTCGAGGAATTCTACACCGACCATGAAACCCTGGACATGAACCGCTTCAAGAACCTCGGCGTCATCAAGAACGAGCCAGACTACGACGAGGCCAGGCTGACCCACTTCGAGTCCAGCATACGGCAGCTGCGCGCTCAGGGCACCTGGAGCCGGACTGACCTGATCGATCTTTTCAATACCATGATCCCCGAGTTCAACCACAAGGAAACAGGAAAGTTTCTGGACGGGAGGATGTAGAAAGCCTAACTGCCTGCTGCTGATTCAGCAGAATATGTGTTTGACTATGCCTGTCTTCTTGTTATGCGCATATTTGGTGTGGTCAGGTGTTCATGCACTGTTCAGCGGATGGTCTGGCGGATGGAAATATGGAGAGCCCAGCAACCCGAACAGGCTCTCCTTGTCCAGAAGTGCGGCGTCATCCCTGCGTTCCAGGAAAGGTTCCACATCAGCGCGGATGGCACGGAAGTCGAGCTCGGTGAGGCGGCGAATAATTGCATTGCGCCACCCTTCCGGGATATCCGTTCCCGTCTGCAGGAGCGCTGCTTGTAACAGACTCGCGTTCGGTTCCACGGGCGGGCGGCGGGACTGATACCAGACGAGGTCGTACCAATCGCGGCCTTTGGCGTAGGGCCGCGAAAGGAGTGCGTGGATCTTGCCCGCCATCAGCGAGGGAAGGTCATGGTGCCGCACGGCGAATACCAGACGCCGGTTTACGATTCTTCTTTCCATCACGGCGCCTTTCGGTGGCTTCGTGTCGATTTCAAGTTTGATCGAAAGCTTCTGCTCGACCCTTCCGACGATCCCCGCTTCCTTGAGGAGGCCCGCGATCCTGATCCAGGCGACCTGGACGGTCTTGCGGTCGTTCCACGACAGCTCGGTATTGAAGCCAAGGCGCTGCAAGTCTATCTTGAGCTTCGTCATCCAGGGCAGCGGTTCATAGGCTTCAGGTGTTTCGAGCGAGAAGTCCAGATCTTCGGAATAACGGGGCAGGTCGAAGAGAAAGCGGAGTGCTGTACCGCCAACGAAGGAGAGCCGCTCGAAGGCCCTTGATTCGTGGAGACTCCGGAGCGCACAGGCCTGGATGTACTCCCGGAGGATGTTTGTCCGCTCGATTGGATCATCCGAGCGGAGGGACAAGCCTATTGCATCATCTTTCATAGCTCGATGCTCCCTTCCGCTGATTCGTCGGCGTACCGTATCCAGGCCTCGGCGGCCCTGACGAGTCGTGGAAGTCCCGTGCTTTTCATGGCTGCAACGAAGGACTCGGGATCTACCAAGGCAGCCTCGAAACGCATCGATTCCATGCGTGCCATGGTCCATTCACCAGCCTCCAGATACATGAGGTCCATGAGGGCCTTTTCCGGCGAAGCGATGTGGACGGGAGACCCCATGATGCTTTCACTTGCATAACCGGAGAACAAGTCCTGCCTGAGGCTTCTATAGACGAACCGCCCCCACGCATTGTCAAAGCGTTTGGTCGTCCTGGGGGATACGCTCGTATAGACGACAGTTTTCTCGGGAATGACTCCGTGGAACGAGAGCGCCCAGCGTTCAGAGAGGTAGGAGGGGCGGTAGAGCGCCTCGGCGACGGCGGGACCCGTAAGGGGAACCTTCCGGTACAGCTCGGCGAAGGCATAGAGGCCCCGACGAAGTTCGACGAGCCGCCCGTTCTTGCGGAAACGGTACAGGGAAGTCCGCAAGGACTCATCTCCCTCGCGAAAGAGGAGTGCGACCGAGGCATAATCAAAGTAGGCCTCCTTTTGAAAACATTCCAGGAGTGCTTCGAACTTCATACCATGATTATAGCACTATTTGTTCACTATCGCAAACGTAATAATTCAGCTTCTGTTTACGACAGAACCTGGACCAGGAAATACCTTATAAACCGGCAAATTCCTGTCCGGTATACCCAGGAGCCCGTGCAGGCTCTCCTTGTACAGATCGATTGATGGGATTGCCTTGTGCACGGAGGAGTTCTCGATGTCATTTGCCATCCGTCCTCTCTCAATCTCCGGCCTGTTTACCCTACTACCTGAGGCTTTCCGGGACTCCCGGGGTTGTTTTCTCGAGACCTGGGCCGAGCGGGATTTTCTGGCCGCCGGCCTTGACCTGCGCTTTGTCCAGGACAACCAGTCTATGTCCCGCAAGGGAGTACTGCGTGGCCTCCACTATCAGAAATCTCATCCCCAAGGCAAGCTTGTCCGGGTGATCTCGGGCGAGATTTTTGACGTAGCCGTGGATCTCCGTACGGAATCGCCAACCTTTGGCCTGTGGGAAGGCGTTTTCTTGACTGGAGAAAAGCAGAACCAGTTGTATGTTCCGCCGGGGTTCGCCAACGGATTCCTTGCCCTGTCAGACGATACGGTTGTCATCTATAAGTGTACGGACTACTACCACCCCGAGGACGAGTACGGGATTCGCTGGGACGACCCGCGCATCGGGATCGCGTGGCCCGACCTTGGTATGGCCCCGTTCCTCTCTGTAAAGGATCAGTCCCTGCCTGGCTTCGATCCCACCAGAGCCTGCTTCAAGGCCGACGGGAGTTCGCTATGATCTGGCTGACGGGCAACAAGGGCATGCTCGGAACCGAGCTGTCCCTGCTCTTGAAGGCAAAAAACTTGTCCTTTGTCGGGACAGACAGGGACGTCGACATACTCGACGCGGTTGCCCTCGAAAACTTTGCCGACGGCAAGGGCATAACAACCATCATCAACTGCGCGGCTTACACCGCCGTGGACAAGGCCGAGGATGAAGAAGCCCTTGCTCTCCGCCTGAACGCCGAAGGACCCGGGAACATCGCTCGCCTGGGCGCTCACATAGGCGCCAGAGTTATCCATGTATCCACCGACTATGTCTTTTCAGGCAACGGTACCAAGCCCTGCCTTGAGTCGGATCCTGTTTCGCCTACGGGCGCATACGGCAGGACAAAGGCCGAGGGTGAGCGCAGGGTTTTCTCCGCCGCCCCGGATTCGATCATCATAAGGACAGCCTGGCTATACGGCAAGCACGGCCCAAACTTTGTAGCTACCATGATAAAACTTATGGCAGCGAAAGACGAAATAGGCGTGGTAGCTGATCAACGCGGAAGTCCTACCTGGGCCTATGACTTGTCCTGCGCCATTGCTGACATCGCGGTTAGACCGGACTTCCCGGCCGGGATCTACCACTACACCGGCGACGGGGAGACCACCTGGTATGACTTTGCCCAGGAGATACAAAGGCTGGGCCGGGTACATGGTCTCCTTGACCATGATTGCCGCGTCAGGCCCTTGAGCACCGACCAGTACCCCACCAAGACCCGCCGCCCCGCCTATTCCGTACTCTCCAAGGACAAGATCAAGTCCCAAGGCATCCCTATACCTCACTGGGAATTCAGCCTGCAAGCTTTCTTCCAGAAGGATCTTTATCTTTAAGAATTTACCTGATGTCAATATTAGATTATTAATTTAGGAGAAAGCATGCGGACCTTCAAGACTGTCGTTGTTACAGGCGGAGCCGGGTTCATCGGTTCCAACTTGATACACTATCTGTTCGAGCGCCCCGACTTCGACGGGCGTATAGTCAACCTCGATGCCCTGACCTACGCGGGCAACCTGGAAAGCCTGGCCGACATACAGCAGAAACACGGCGGATCCCGCTACTTCTTCGAGAAAGTCGACATCTGCGACCGGAATGCCGTGGAGAGGATCTTCGACGCCTACTGTCCAGACGCTATCTGCCATCTGGCTGCGGAGAGCCATGTCGACCGCTCGATCCTCGGGCCTGAAGCCTTCATCAGGACCAACGTGATGGGCACCTTTACCCTCCTGGACGTTGCCCGCGGCGCGTGGTCAGGCAGGACCGACGTGCTGTTCCACCACGTGAGCACCGACGAGGTCTTTGGGTCCCTGGGTGAAACAGGCTGTTTTACCGAGCTTACGCCGTATGATCCGCGCTCTCCCTATTCGGCGAGCAAGGCGTCCAGCGACCACCTCGTGCAAGCCTACCACCATACGTACGGCCTTCCCATTACCCTGTCGAATTGTTCCAACAACTACGGCCCCTATCAGTTCCCCGAGAAGCTTATTCCCGTGATGATCCTCAACATGCTCGAGGGCAAACCGTTGCCCGTGTACGGGGACGGCAAGAACATCCGCGACTGGCTCTACGTCGAGGATCACAATTCGGCCGTCTGGACCGTGATGACTAGTGGCCGCGTGGGCCAGACGTACAACATCGGCGGCGAGAACGAGTGGGAAAACATCAGGCTCCTCGATTGTCTCATCGGACTGGTCGCGGAGGAGTCGGGAAAGGATGTTTCCGCTCTTCGGTCCCTCATTACGTACGTCAAGGACAGACCAGGCCACGATCGCCGTTACGCCATCGATTGCTCCAAGCTCAAGCGGGAACTGGGCTGGAAACAGTCGCTCGGCTTCGACGAAGGCCTTCGCAGGACCGTCCGCTGGTACCTGGACAACCCCGCCTGGATAGCGCGGGTGCGGTCGGGAGAGTACCGCACCTGGATGGAACGGAATTACGGATCACGCTAGGGCATCCCGGCTTGGGCTTGGCCTTTCAACCTGTGTCGGTTATGCTTAGGTGTCAGGACTGCCCCACTCATGATTATATACAAGCTGGCTCTTCGGGGCCTTGTCAGGAACAGGAAAAGCTCCCTCGTCCTCATCGGCCTCGTGGCCGCCGGCATCTTCCTCTTTGTCTCGGGCGATGCCTTCCTTGGCGCGGCCGCTTCGGGCATTCGCGATGAATTCCAGGAAAGTTCAACAGGAGACATCGCCGTTCGGGCTCGTTTCGATCGGGCCTTTGGATTGATGGGTTTCAGCATTCCGTCAATCGGCGAGTATGAGACGATACCGGCTTTGCCGGAGGCTGCGCGGGTGGAGGAACTCCTCAGGGGCTTGCCCGGAATCGCCCGGGCAGAAGCCATGGTTTCCGGAGCGGCCTTGCTTGAAGGACCGGGAGGCCATCAGGCGAGGCTCCCTGTCTTCGGTGTGCGCGGCGCAAGCTACTTCGAAATTTTCCCGCTTCTTGCTTTCACCGAGGGAGCGCCGCCGGCAGGGGGAGAAGAATCCTGGATAGTCATCCCGGAAAGTCGGGCCGACGAATTCGAGAAAGCCGAAGGCCGCAGGCCTGAAATCGGCGACAGTTTTCAGCTGACGATGGCCACTTCGGGTGCCTTTGCGATTCGTGCAGCCACGCTGAGGGGCATCGTTGCCAGCCCTGCCCGCGACGGCGACGAGAGCGCGGCGGTCTACGTGGACCCGACGAGCCTCAGGTCGCTGTTGGGCCTGGCCACGGGCAGTTCCGATGCGCTGCAGGCTGCCGGACCCGTCGCCGCCGGCATCGATCTGGATGACTTTTTTTCCGCTTCCGCCGAGCAAGTCGGACCGTCTCCGGGGTCGGCCGGCGAGGCCGTGGGACTCGAACTTGCCACTCTGTATCTCGCCGACGACGAAGACAAGCCAGAAAACATCGACGTGGAGAAAGGCGCCTGGCATTTTGTCATCGCGCGCCTCGAGGCGGGAGCCAGTCCATTCAGGGTCATCGCGGCGGCCAATGCCGCGTTTAGTGAAGCCGGGATCGGCGCGACCGCTGTCGACTGGCTGGCGATTGCCGGCATGAACGCTTCCATCCTCTTTTTGTTAAAGACGGTATTCCAGATAGGCATGGCAGTGCTGGCTGCCGTCGTCGTCCTCGTCCTGGCCAACGGCCTCGCGTTCTCCGTCATCGAACAGACAAAGGAGATTGGGACGATGCGCGCGCTCGGCGCCCAGGGCTCGTTCATCAAGCGGCTTTTCTTCATCCAGGCCCTGCTGCTTGTGGCCGCAGGAACGGTCCTGGGCATCCTCGCTTCCAAGCTGGGACTCGCTGCCTTGGCCAGGGTTGGCATACCGATAGGAAACGAGTACCTTTCGATGCTTTTCGGAACCGCCATGCTCAGGCCGGGTTTCAGGCTGGAATCCGCCGCTTCGAGCCTGGTCGGGGCGCTGCTGGTCGCCGTCGTCTCGTCGATCTACCCCATGTACCTTGCGACCAGAACGAGCGTCGCACACACCATGGGGGCCGAGTAGCCCATGTACGTCGTCCGCTTTGCCTTTAAAAGCGTTTTCAGGCGCATGGGCCGTTATGGCTTCCTCGTCGCCATGATCGCCTTCGGCATCACGATGGTTACCCTGGTCCAGTCGGTCACCGTCGGCATGAAGGAGAACGTCCTGGCCGGGGCGGCCCGCTACCTCGGCGGCTCATACGTCGTCATCGCCAGGCGCGACCACGGCTATGCGGACAATCTCATAGAATCCATCACCAGGGTTCGTACGGCCCTGGATGCGGCCGGCTTGGCGCCTT
>PGXR01000142.1 GCA_002839245.1 Spirochaetae bacterium HGW-Spirochaetae-7
CTGGCGATGGGTTGCCGGGAGCGGAACCGCGGCAACATACGCATTCCCGGGGACCGCCCCGCCGGCGTCTATACGGCCGGCCTCGCGCAGCGCCTCGTCAACATCGAGGGATTCGTGCCCGGCAAGGAAATAGTCGTCATCGGCTCGGGTGACATAGGCCTGATAATGGCCCGCCGCATGAGCTGGGTCGGCTGCAAGGTACACGCCGTCGTCGAGATACTGCCGTACCCGTCGGGGTTGACACGGAATATCGTCCAGTGCCTGCACGATTTCGGAATACCCCTGTACCTGTCGCACCTGACCACCAGGATCATGGGCAGGAACCGTGTCGAGGGGGTGGAGATCACGCCGATAGAGAATGGCGCGCTGAGGCACGAGAAGGCCTTCACGATACCTTGCGACACGGTACTGCTGTCCGTCGGACTCGTGCCCGAGAACGAGCTGTCGAAGATGGCCGGCGTCGAGCTCAATCCGATGACCGGCGGCCCCGTCGTCGACTCGATGCTCATGACTAACGTCCCCGGCATCTTTGCCTGCGGCAATGTCCTGCATGTGCACGACCTCGTCGACTACGTCGTCGAGGAGTCCAGGCGTGCCGGCGCTTACGCGGCCAGGTGGCTCAAAGGCGGTCGGCCCAAGGCCGAGGCAAGGGTCAAGACCGGCTCTAATGTCCGCTATTCCGCGCCCGGCCGCGTTGACCTCGGGGCCGTCAACATGCTGTACATGAGGACGATGATAGTGAAAAACGACGCGACGCTCGAAGTCAAGGTGAACAGCCGGGTCGTCAAGAGCGTAAAGAAGAAGCACATCCAGCCTTCCGAGATGCTGGCGCTCGAACTCGGCCCCGGGGACCTGGCGGCCGCCATCGGCGTCCCGGAGCCCGTCGTCGAGATTTCAATAACCTAGCCGGCGGCACGTACGAGGAGACAGCGATGAGCGAAGAACTGATATGCATCACCTGCCCCATGGGCTGCCACCTTTTTATAGACAGGCCATCGGACGGGAGCCTGGCGGTGACCGGAAACCGCTGCCCGCGGGGCCTCACGTACGCCGCCGAGGAGCTTCTGGCACCCAAGCGGATGGTCAGCGCAACCGCGGCGGTGGCCGGGCCTGGTTCGAGAGGCGGGCCCGGCAGCATAGCGCGCCTGCCCGTACGCTCGAGCGCGGCGTTTCCCAGGCATGAGGTGCCCGAGCTCCTCGCCGCGATATACTCGCTGAGAGTCAAGCTGCCCGTCGCCCGCGGAGACGTACTCATCCGCGACTTCAAGGGAAGCGGTGTCGATGTCATAGCGACGAGGACCCTTGGGCAGGGCTTGCGGCGGGACCAGTAGAAGCGGATGGCGGGCTTCCGGCAAACGCAACCGGCGGCCCATTCAATTGTCTATCTGATCGGATGTCCCCGGACGGGATGCAAAAATAAGCAGCAAAGACTGGAGCTTGTATGGAAAATGGACCGTCGGTGGCCTCGCAGGTCATCATATCGATCATCCCCATAGTCGGAATCGTGATGGGTTGCGTCGTCGTGTTCTTCTACATCCTGTGGGTACACCGAGAACGGATGCTGATGATTGACAAAGGTACCTACCAGCCGGCGCCATTCGACCTGGATACCTTCAGCCTGCTCTCGGGAATTCTTCTCGTCGCCGTGGGAATGACGCTGACCATAGTTTTTGTCGTCGTCGGCACGTCGGCGTATACCCTGCTTGGAGGGCTGATCCCCCTCACGGTAGGAATAGCCCTTCTGGCCTTTTTCTCCCTGCGCGCAAGACAACGATCGGCATGAACCCGATCGGACCCGAGGCGGCCGACGAGGACATTATCGCCAGGGTACTCGATGGCGACACCGATGCATTTTCAGTCCTGGTTAGGCGGTACCAGAGGCGTGTCCTCCGCCTGGGTTACGGGTTCCTGAAGGATGCCGACGCGGCGGAAGACTTTTCCCAGGATGTATTCGTGAAGGCCTACGTGGGGCTCGCGGGATTCCAGGGGCGGTCCAGCTTTTCGACCTGGCTGACGCGCATCGCGTACAACGCCGGCATCAACGCCACCCGCAATGCCGGCCGCTACGAAGCCCTGGATTCCGATCCCGTGGATACCCGGTCGCTGTCGCCCGAAGACGAACACATCAGGGCGGAAACTGCCGCTGCCCTCAGGCGGGCGATGGCGGCGCTGCCGGAAAAGTACGCCGTGTGCCTCGACCTGTATTTCAGGGACGGCATGCGGTACGAGGATATCGGAATCGCGACCGGTTTCCCGGTCAACACGATAAAGTCGCACGTGTTCAGGGCAAAACGCGATCTGCGCAAGGCGCTCTGCGCCGAGGAGACTCGAAATGACCTGTGAACGCTTCCTGGAACTTCTCGACGGGCTCGACAACGAAAAACCGCCCGCGGCCATGGCCGCTCATGTCCGTTCGTGCCCGGCCTGCGCGCGACGGGCCGCGGCGCTGCAATCTGCGGTGGACCTGTATCGACTGCCCGACATCGCCGGCTCGAGCAACATGGTCCCGAGGGTCGCGGCAATGTTGCCGTTCGTGAGCGCCCCCAGGAGATCCGTCTCGATGCGCAACTGGCTCGGCGCGGGCTTCGTGCTGCTGGTCTCCATGATCATGATACCCGGCCTGTCGGCATTCATGGTGATTGCGCCCGACTTGGGGGCGGACTTCATGGTCCCTGTCTCGCTCGTGCTCGGTTGCCTCGTCACCGCCTATTCGGGCCTTTTCGTGGTGAGCCACCTGGACGATTTTTCTAGGCGGCTCAAGGCATACCAGGGACGGCAGGCGCACAAGGCGGCCTGAAAGGCCGGAACGGCTCGATCGAATCGGCTGGAAACAAAAAGGCGGGCGGGCCTTGCCCGTCCGCCTTCCAGGCGACCTCCATACACCGCGCCGGCAAGCCGGCGCGCTATCCTAGTCGCCTTCCTTGACGATTTCTATCTTGATGCCTTCGTTCGGCTCGTCCGATTCCTTGGGCGGAACCGTGATGCGAAGAATGCCGTTCCTGAACACGGCGCGAACCGCGGCTTGGTCGAATTTCTCGGCAGGCACGTAATACTTCTGCTTGTCGATGTCCTTGAGCTTGAGGCGGCGCTTGAAATAGCGGACGCCTTCTTCCGGAGCCTGGTCGAGGCCGATGCGTGCGGAAAAGACCATGTAGTCGCCCTGGAACGACAGGCTGATGTCCTTCTCGCTGAATCCTGAAAGCGCCAGCTCGAACACCATCGAGCGTTCCTGCGTCAGGAAGATGTTCATCGGCGGGTACGAGAAGTTCGGGTACCAGTCCGAATTTTCGTCCTGGTCCATTCCGCCGAACCAGGAGCCAGGATTGGGATGCGCGCAACCAGGTCCGCCGGCTTCACCCGGGCCGAAATTGTCCTTCATCTGGTCGCCGAAGGTCTTGGCCGCTTCGAAGATCTCGTCGAGCATCGAACCGATGTCCACATACATGCGGTTGCCTTTCATAGTATTCCCCCATGAGGCGAAAATCATAAGCCCCTCCGTACGGAGCGGGCCAAGGCGGATCCAAGGGCGTCCGCCCGGATCAGGGAGCGCATTACGCTCGATGATCATGGACAAAAGATACGGATGCTCCCCAAAAAAAGCAAGCCCGGGCTTCCATGATGGAAACCCGGGCCGCGAGGCGTCAGTCGCGGACGCCTGCTTGACGTACGTTTTTACTTGGCTGGCGGGTAGAGGAGCGGGTAGTCAGTTACCTTGCCTGCCGCTGCCCAGTCTTCGGGAAGGACTTTCCAGTTGTCGTCGCGGGTAACCGTGATCGGGCCGGTCTGCTTCTCGAACCACTTGAGCATGTAGAAGCGCAGGTCCTTGGTCGTGCTCGACGTGACGAGCTTGAGCTTCTGGAGATCCTCGGCCGGCAGGCCGACTCCCTTGGTCAGGTGGCCGCCGCCGCCGGAACCGCGGTACGAGTTGATGGCTACCGAGTAGGTCTTGCCCGTTTCGAACGGCTTTCCGTCGGACATCGACATGATCGTGATGCGGGAACCGATGGGCTTGGAGACGTCAACCGTGTACTTGATTCCAGCGACGCTGTCGTAGTTGTACGCGGCCGTCGTCGTGTCGTAGCTGTTGTACCGGGGATTGAATATCAGCTTGCCGTCCTTGTCCATCTTGAAGGAGATCAGGTGGTCGGCAGGGCCGGTCATCGTTGCGAACTGGTTGCCGTAGGTGAATTCCATGAATTTCTTGATCTGCTCACCGGTCAGGTCCATCGTGTACATGAAGTTCTCGTACTTGTACAGGCTGAACATGTCGCGGACCTTGATGGTGCCGTCAGCCGTTGTCGGGAGGTAGGCGGTGCTGTCGAGCGGAGCCGCGAAGGATATCTGGGCCGGCTTGAGTCCCATGGCCGGGTCGGCGCAGAGTTCGAGCTGGATGCGGTGGATCAGGTCGACGAAGGCGGAGTCGCCGAAAAGCGCTTCGTCGCTCGTAATCTTGCCGACCATCTTGCCTATCGGACGCTCGACCCATGCCATAAGGTCGGCCTTGGCGGGCTCGAACTTAGCCAGGAAGGCGGAATCGGCGGCCACGCCCTTGAGCGGGGTCAGCGAACCGGTGATGCTCTTGGTCCAGGTTTTCGCCTTCTTGTCCCACTGGAGGCTGATCTCGACGACAGGGATGGCAGCGGCTCCTGCGAGCCCGCCGTATATCGGGACGATCTTGCCAGATGGATCCTTGACGTCGACGGTCTTGGTCTTGGCTACGGGGTCGTATCCCTTGCCTTCCCAGCCGGCGTGGTCGTGGCCGACGAAGATGAAGTCGAACCCCGGTACGCGCTCGACAACCAGCTGGCTCGGATTCTCGTTTTTGGGCGTGTCGGCGGTCTGCCCGCCGTAGGTATAGTCGACGCCAGCGTGGAAAAGGCCGATCAAGATGTCCGGCTTCTCCTTTGCCTGGATGATGGGCACCCATTTCCTGGCGGTATCGACCATGTCGAGGACGTCCATGCCTGACCAGAACGCCTTTGGCAGCTGTTCGGTGATCTTGGGCTGGGTCAGGCCGAGGATGGCGATCTTGACGCCCTGGCGGGTAATGACCGCGTACGGCGGGAAGTACGGTTCGTCAGTGCCTTCCTTGACGATGTTTGCGCATATCATCGGCGCCTTGACTTCCTTGACGAGCTTGTCGTAGACCGGGTGGCCCGCCTCGATGTCGTGGTTGCCGACGGTGACGACGTCGTACTGCAGGTAGTTGAGCACTTCGCCCCAGATGTGCGGTACGTCGGTCTTCTGGAAATTATAGTAGTAGACGGTCGGCTGGCCCTGGAGCACGTCGCCGTCGTCGAGCAGTACGACGTCGCCCTTGGCGCGATTCTCGGCCACGAGCGTCGCGACCTGCGCCATCGAGGTGTCCAGCGCCTTACCGGTGATGAAGTTGTACGGGAAGATGGCGCCATGCACGTCGGTGGTCTCTATGAAGGTGATCTTGAGCGGAACCTCGGCAAATTTGTCGAATGGGTGAGCGCACGAGGCGATCGATGACGCGAGCGCGAACACGGCAAGTGCCATGAACGCCGCCTTGAATACTTTTCTCATTGCTTCCTCCTTGAAAAGATTCCTCCCCGGGTCCGGGGAGGGGGTACAGAGTATAAACCCGAAACGTCCGTCCGTGAAGCGAAAGATGGACGTTTAGTCGATCTATGAGCGGGCAGCAGCCTCGTTCTCGATGAGTTCCAGCGATTACCAGCCCGGGGCCTCGACGAGGGCGATGGCCTTGAGGACAAGCGCAGTACCCGGGGCGACCCGGACGCAACCGTCGCCGGCGACCGCAGCCCAGGTCTGGCCGAACGGATTCCTGCCGAGCCGCTCCGCGAGCACATACGCGTCGCCGATAACGTCACCAAGCTTCATTTTCCCGTCCTTTCCAGTCTTTTCACCATCCTGGCGGCGTGCCCGCGTTCGTCTTCGAGGCCGAGCTCGGCGCAGACGTCCCGCAGGTTGAACCAAGCGTCGAGGTAATCGGTGCGTGACCCGACGGCCTGCTTGAACAGCACGCGGGCCTCTTCGTACCGTTTGCTCGAGAACATGGCCACGCCCAGGTTGTTTGCGGCTTCCGGGTGTCCGGGTGCAAGTTCGAGGGCGCGGCAGTAGCGCGCCGCCGCTTCGGCTTCCTTGCCGAGGTCGAAGAGCGCCAGGCCGAGGTTCGACAGTAGGTCGGCGTTCTCGCCTCCCAGGGCGAGCGCTTCTTCGAAGGCTTGCCTGGCATCCCTGGCACGGCCGTCGCGCAGGCGGGCCAGCCCCAGGTCAAAGGCCAGGTCGGCAGAATCGGGGTCGATCAGCCGCGCGGACAGGAACGCCCGCGCGGCTTCTTCGTACCTGGCGGCTTCAAGGAGCCGTATGCCTTTTTCGGCAAGGATGCTTGCGTCTGCCATACTGGAAGCATAGCGCGCAGCGGAACGCGCCGCTAGAAGCCGAGCAGCCCTGGCAGGTAGATTCCCGCGGCGACCAGCGCGCCGGCCGGAATGACGCCAAGCACCAGCACGTCGACTATCCAGTGGACCTTCCTGTAGCCGGAAAGGGCATTGGCGAGAAAGATGACCACGACGCCGGCAGCCAGGCTCATCGCGTCGTATCGCAGGAACGCCACGCGGTGCGCCAGGTCATACAGCCAGCGCATGAATCCTATGTCCAGGGCGTTGGAAAAGTACAGGAAGCTCAATGCGTAGCCCAGCAGCACCGGCGTATAGCGCTGGTCGGAACCGAAGAACACCCTCAGGAAAAGGATGACGTAGAAACAGGCGACGAGGGCGACGGGAGAACCCCAGCTCCCTAGCTTCGTCGTGATTAGTTCCTGGAACTGGGGCAGCTTGAACATCGCCAGCACCGGCGGCAAGAGCAAAGTGAAGGCAAGCCAGCCGACCACGTTGAAAACCTTCTGTCTGGCCCCGCCTGACGAAATCCGTTTTCCGCCAGCCTGTTTGCCATCCTGGCCGGTGGGTTTGTCGTAATCACTCATGCAAAGGTCCTTTCAGGGTCCCTGCGCCTCATTCAGGAAAGCCCGGGCAGGCCCAGCCTGTGCGGCACGTTGGAAATAATGCCATCGCATCCTATCGACAGTACGCGTGCCGCCTCTACGGGATCGTCGACGGTCCACGGGATCACCCTCCGGCCGCCCGTCATCCTGCTCCACGAAAGGCCGGCCCGGGTCGCCTGTGTCGACCTTGGCTTCAGGAAGTCGGCGTGGCCCAGCCATCGCCCCTCGCCATGGCGGAGGTACCAGGGCACGTCGTCGTCGATGCAGTAGATTATACCCGTCGGTACCGAGGGGCAGGCGACCTTGAAACGGCCGATCGACAGCGGGTTGAAGCTCGAGACGACGATGCGCTCGGCCCCGAAGCCGAAATCGGACAGCAGCCTGGCGAAGGCGGCCTCGAGACCCCTGTCCGCGGACTCGCCGCTCTTTATCTCCACGTCGAAGTATAGATCGCCGCCGAGTTCCTCGAAGAGCTCGGCGAGAAGCGGCGGGCGCTCGTCCTTGAAGCGGGAGCCTTTCCACGAACCGATGTCGACTGCCTTGAGCTCGGCCATGGTCGATGCCTCGATGTCCAGGTCGGTGCCAGGCGCGACGCGGCCGGTGTTGTGGTCGTGGATGACGACGAGTTTGCCGTCGGAGCTCAGGTGGATGTCGAGTTCGACGCCAGGTACGCCCTTTTGCTTGGCCAGAGTGAATGCGGCCATGGTGTTTTCGGGAGCCTCGCTGGATACCCCTCGATGGGCGAAAACGAGCGGCCTGTCGCGTTCCGGAAGCGGTAGAAGTCTTGCCATGATTATTGTTCTTTCCTGCTGTCGTTGATTTTTCGCTTGAGCGCCGCGAGCGCGTCGTCTGCGCCGAGGGCGGCCAGGTCCGACTCGAGACTGGGCGAGCAGGAGTCGTCCCTGTCGTCGGGCTCCTGTCCGGCGGCCATCCTGAGCTGGGCCAGGAGTAGATCCGCGTCGACGGAACGCTCCTGCGAGCCAGCCATCGGCAACTTCTCGCGTATGCGCTCCACCTTGGCGGCCAGGTCGGCCCGTTCCGACTCGAGGGCCGACTTTTTCGCGGACAGCTCGTCGACCTTGGCGCGGGCCGCCGCTTCGAGCTCCGCGGCTCCCTTGGCGGCCGCGAGCTCGACCC
>PGXR01000143.1 GCA_002839245.1 Spirochaetae bacterium HGW-Spirochaetae-7
GATGTAGTCCATGTGGGCGGTTTCCTGGGCTGCGGCTCGCCCGATACGGTGCTCGAGGCCTTGGCCGCTACAGGGGTCAGGGACCTGACGCTCGTATGCAACGACACGGCTATACTCGACGAGAAGAACGGCCGCATCAACGGCGTCGCCCCCCTCGTCAAGAACAAGGCCTTTTCCAGGATAATCGTATCGCACATCGGCACGAACCCCGAGACCCAAAGGCAGATGAACAGCGGGGAATCTGAAGTGGTCCTCGTTCCTCAGGGCACTCTGGCCGAGCGCATCCGGGCCGCCGGCAACGGCCTCGGCGGCGTGCTGACACCTACCGGAGTAGGCACGGAGGTCGAAGAAGGCAAGCAGAAGATCACGCTCGGGGGAAAGAACTTCCTCCTCGAGGTGGCCCTGCCCGGGGACGTGGCGCTGATAAAGGCCATGAAGGCGGACAAGGCCGGCAACCTCGTGTACTCGAAGACCGCGCGCAACTTCAATCCGCTCATGGCCACCGCCTGCACGGTCGTCATCGCGGAGGTCGAGGAGATAGTCGAGATCGGCGCCATCGATCCCGACCAGGTCCATACGCCGAGCATATTCGTCGATTATCTTGTGAAAGCCGAGTGAGGGACGCTGCCATGATCGAATACGTCGAGAACAAGGAAATAATCGCCCGCAGGATTGCGCGCTTTTTCAAGTCGGGAGACGTCGTCAACCTGGGGATAGGCCTGCCGACGATGGTGGGCAATTTCGTGCCCGAAGGCGTCACCGTCATACTGCAGTCGGAGAACGGAATGATGGGGCTGGGGCCTGCGCCCGAGAAGGGCAAGGAAGACAAGGACCTGACCAACGCGGGAGCCATGCCCGTCACCGTATTGCCCGGAGGCTGTTTCTTCGACTCCGCTACCAGCTTTGGCATCATCCGTGGCGGACATGTCGACTATACCGTGCTGGGCGTCCTCGAGGTCGACCAGGAAGGCAACCTGGCAAACTACAAGATACCAGGAAAGATGGTCCCGGGAATGGGCGGCGCGATGGACCTGGTGGCCGGATCAAAAAAGGTCATCGCGTCGACGACGCATCTCGAGAAGTCGGGCAACTCGAAGCTGAAGCGTCGGTGCGCGTTGCCGCTGACCGCGGCGCACGAGGTGGACATAGTCGTCACCGACGTCGGCTACTTCACCGTCAAGGACGGGGAATTCCATCTCGTCGAATACTTCGCGCCATACAATCCCGAATGGGTCGTCGAGCATACGGACGCGGACATAATCATAGAACACGACTGCAAGGAGTTCAAATGAAAGACATCTTCATCGTAGGGGCCGCGAGGACGGCCATCGGCAGCTTCAATGGCGCCCTCTCCGGAGTCAGCGCGGTGGAGCTGGGAAAGACGGCGGTCGTGGCCGCGATCGAGCGAGCGGGCGTCGCGCCCGGGGATGTCGACGAGGCGGTGCTCGGCTGCGTGCTGCAGGCCGGCCTTGGACAGAACGTGGCCAGGCAGGTCATCGTCAAGGCGGGTCTCCCCATAGAGAGCACCGCGATGACCATCAACATGGTATGCGGCTCCGGGCTCCGTGCCGTGGCGGCTGCGGCCCAGTCGATCAAGGCAGGCGATTCGTCTGTCGTGGCGGCAGGCGGAACCGAGAACATGAGCCAGGCTCCCTACCTCCTGGGGCAGGCACGCAACGGCTACCGCATGGGAAACGGAGAGATCGTCGACTCGATGGTACACGAGGGACTGTTCGACATTTTCAATGGATACCACATGGGCATCACCGCCGAGAACCTCGCCGCGAAGTACGGGCTTACCAGGCAGGCCCAGGACGAGTTCTCCGCGGCCAGCCAGAACAAGGCCGAGGCCGCTATGAAGTCGGGCCGCTTCAAGGACGAGATAACCCCGGTCGTCATCCCCCAGCGCAAGGGCGATCCCGTGGTCGTCGACACCGACGAGTTCCCCCGCGCGGGCATAAGCGCCGAGGCGCTGGGCAAGCTGCGCCCGGCCTTCAAGCCGGACGGCACCGTTACCGCCGGCAACGCGTCAGGCATCAACGACGGCGCTTCCGCTCTGATAGTCGCTGGCGACGACATGGTCAAGGTGAAGGGATACAAGCCGATGGCGCGTATCGTTTCGTACGGCTGGCACGGCTGCGACCCCGCCATCATGGGCATTGGCCCGGTCGAGGCCGTCCGCCTGGCGCTCCGCAAGGCTGGATGGAACCTGGGGGATGTGGACCTCATAGAGGCCAACGAAGCATTCGCGGCCCAGGCGCTGTCGGTCGCGAGGGACCTGAATTTCGACATGGCCAAGGTCAACGTCAACGGCGGCGCTATAGCGCTCGGCCATCCGATAGGCGCGTCCGGCGCGAGGATACTCATAACGCTCCTGTACGAAATGCAGAAGCGGAACCTCAAGAAGGGACTCGCGACCCTCTGCATAGGCGGCGGCATGGGCATAGCCATGTGCGTGGAGCGCTAGTCGTAGTACTTTCCGGTTGTATCCGCCGTGCCGCCGCCAGAGTCGAGTGGAATCGTATCGACGTGTCTGCTTGCGCGGACGGCGACAACGGCGGCGGCATACCCCCACGTGCGTGGAGCGCTAGTTCAGCGTTTCCATATTAGCCGCGGAGGCGCGGAGGCGCGGAGAGGATGAAGTCAGAAAGATGAGGGTTTATCAAAAGTCGGTCGACTTTTGAAATTGGCCTGGATGCCAGGAAACAGAACAGGATTGACAAGACAAGTCGAGGAGATTGACAAGATCAAGAGCGCCATCTTGTCAATCTTCTTCCATCCTGTTCATCTGGTTATTATTCTTCATCCCCTTCTTGATCCCGATATTCAAATAATATTCTCCGTGGCATCATTAGTAATCACGCCGTATGTCAAGTTTTGGACCAGAGCTTGACGAGTTCAAGGGCGGTGTCGACGGCCAGGACCATCTCGGAAGCGCTCGCCCACTCGAAGCGGCCGTGGAAGTTGTGCATGCCGGCGAAGATGTTCGGCGTAGGTACGCCCATCTCGGTCAGCCGGGCGCCATCGGTGCCGCCGCGTATAGGCTTGGAGTAGGGCTCCGCGCCTGCCTTGCGGGCGGCCTCGTAGAGTAGTTCGAGAACCTTCGGGCTCTCGTCCAGCTTGCGCTTCATGTTCAGGTATTGCTTGCGGATGTCGAGCGTTACCTTCCCTCCCGGGAACTGCGATTCGACGGTCGCAGCGATGGCCTTCAGGGTAGCCTGCCTGCGGGCCATACCCTCGTCGGTGTAGTCGCGAAGGAGCACGTCGAGAGTCGCCGCCTCGAGACCGCCGTGTATCTCGTGGGCGTAGTAGTAACCGTACCAGCCGTCGGTAGCCTCGGGACTTTCGCTCCTGGGCAGCATCGACACGAAGCCGGCGGCCATCGCGACCGCGTTGGCCATTACGCCGCGCGCGTAGCCCGGGTGGGATGACTTGCCGGCAAAGGAGACCTTGGCTTCGTACGCGGTGAAGCACTCTGACTCTATCTCGCCGCCGCGCCCCCCGTCGAATGTATAGCAGGCGTCGAGGCTGACCTTGTCGATAGGGAAGCCGTCCATGCCCTTGCCCGTTTCCTCGTCGGGCGTGAATATCGCATACAAAGGGCCATGGGCCATGGACTCGTCACCGAGGATGGCCCCAAGCGCGGTCATTACGATGGCCACGCCGGCCTTGTCATCGGCGCCGAGCAGTGTCGTGCCGTCGGTAACGATGATCGTGTCGCCGGCGTATTCACCGAGCTCGGCGAAATCGGCTGGATCGAGCGTCCAGCCCGGCGACAGCTGGAGAGCCTTCCCGTCGTAGTGTTTGACGATACGAGGCTTTACGTCGGCTCCGCTTACATCACTGGCGGTATCGACATGAGCCATGAAGCCGACCGCCGGCTTGTTCTCGCAACCCGGCGTAGCCGGGACGCGGGCAACGACGAAGCAGTGTTCGTCGATCTTGACGTCCTCTATCCCGATAGCCGACAGCTCGTCGACCAGAAGGCGGGCCAGATTCCATTGACTCGGGGTTGACGGTATGATCCCGGCATGCCGGTCGCTCGTGGTCTCTATCCTGGCATAGCGTACGAGCCGTTCGATGGTCTCGGCCGTGTGCGGCCTGGCCAGTATCGCGGTGTAGTCTTTCATGGATACGGAGTATGCAGCCGGTTTCGCTAAAATTCAAGCGAAGGCGGCGTTTCTCCGGATAGCATGGACGGAACTGCCGAACCTCCCAGCAGGCGGTCGGCAAGACCGAGGTTCCTGAAGGCTGCGGCTATCTGGGTGAGCGCCTCGAGGTGGCTTTCCGGTCCGGAATCAAGGGGGGAGACGAGGACTACGGTGACCCTGACAGGCGAGCTGAGGGCGACGAGCGGCCATCCTGCCGGCCTTGATCCTATCGCGAGCGTGGGCATGGACACCCCGCGCGCATGCGCGTGGAGGAGCAGCACGCCAGGTGTGAGCTCTATCGGTTCCTTGCGCGCAATCCCCGAGAACTCCGCCGCGAGTCTGCCCGAAGCGCCTCTGTCGGCGGGGTAGACCGCGTCGGTAAGCCGCCTGATGGCATCGACCATGGCAGCTTCGCGCATGTCGGGGAGTATCCTGCCCGAGTCGAAGGCTGCCGCGACGAGGGGAGGCCAGGTCCCCGCTTCCGGCCGGGAAAGCTCATGGGGTACGCCCTGCCCCTCGGCGGCGGCGCTCGGTTCCGTGGCGGCGTACCAAAGGGCTATCGCGGATTCCGGGAAGGCGGCGTCGAGTACCACGGGCAGCCTGTCGTGACCTGGATTCCATGCCTTTGACCCCGGCCTCGCGGAAAAAACGACGAAGCCGAGTTTCTGGGATGCCAGTGCCTCGAGCGCCGCCGGCACGTCGCGCCACGACTGCACCGACAGCGTCGATCCAGGATCGATGGCGCCTTCAGACGCATCGACCAGAGCCGAAGCGCGCGATCCTACCATCATCGCGTCGATTGCCCGGGAAGGTCTCCCCCAGGCCCGTGCGGCCGCCCGGACTGCAGGTGCGAAACCGTGCGCCGTCTCGGCTCCGGAAACCGCGAGGATGACGAGCCGTCGGGAAGCCGCGTATGCCGCAGGCCGCCGTATTGCTATGACCGAGCCGGAGTATTGTCCGAGCAGCTCGTCGAGGATGGATCGCGAGCGATTGCCGGATCCCAGGATGATGGCATCGGCACGCCGTTCGCGGGCGACGCGCGCGAGGCCGGCTGCGACGCTCCCGTCGGATACCACCGATGGCAGCACGTGTACGCCCATGGAGGTCCCGGCGACGACACAGCGTACCAAGGCTTCCTCGGCCTGGGTCGAGCTAGGACCGGCGGACCCGGGAGAGCCGACGACGCAGATCGCCCTGACTGGATCGTCCGGGGCGGCAAGCGCCGACGCGAAGGTTATGGCCCCGCGATCCTGGTCGCCGCTTGAAATGCCGACTATCGCCTTGATGGCCCTGGCATCGCTCCCCGCTACCTGGCTCTGGCGCAGCACGGCGAAGGGCGCGGCGACCAGGAAAGCCACGACAGCGCCGACCATGGCCGCGTCGCTGACGAGTCCGGCCTGCTTCGCGGCAAGCAACGCGACGAAAATGGCGGCCTCGGTCGGCAATGCCATGCCGCGGGTTCCCTTGGCGAGGCCGTGCGCCATCGCTGACGCAAGTATGGCGACGGCTACGATGGCGATCGCCGGGAGCGCGCCGACCAGCCTCGCAGGCGACAGGCCGAGCCCCGTCACGAACGCCAGAGCGTGCATCGATTCGAAGACTGTCTTGCCGGCTCCCTCGGGCGCGGGCGGCCTCGACGAGGTTCCGCCCGGCCTCTCGGCGATCGCCCGCCATGCCAGCCCCCCTGAAAAACCGGCGGCCAATCCGGCTGCCGGCCATGAAGCGCCGCAGGCCCGGAGCGACCATGCCAAGCCAAGCGCCAGCGCCGGTATCGAGCCGACCGCGCGGCCCGAGGCGCCGATGGCCAATAGCGCCAGGATGAAGCCTGTCGAAGCGGCGACCGCCATAAAAGGCGGCGCTCCGCCCGAGCCTATGAAGGCTATCGCCAGTCCGGCCGCCAGGAGGCCAGGACCGTTCCTTTCGGTCGACAGCCACAGCGCGGCAGCGAGTGCCAGGGCGGTTCGTACAATCGGGAGGGTTCCGGACCTGTTGAAGGCTCCGAATCCAAACGCAAGCGCGATCGCGATGGCCGCCGGGACGGCGAGCGCCGCTGCCTGGCGCAACATGCGGGGAGCCGATGCCGTCTTGTTTATACGCTGGCGGCGGGAGTATCCGGCCTCGATGCCTATGACGAGCATGGCTATGGCGCAGGCAGCGTCCGCCACGACGCCGTAGAAATCCCCGGCCCACAGCGATGGGCTGTCAAACCCGAATGCGCCGAAGCTTGCGGCGGTCAAGGATCCCAGGATGACCGGAAGGGCCTTGGCCGCCGACCCCAGGCGCGCGCCGAAAGTGCGGACCATGCTTCTTGATATGAAGAATGCAAGCAGAGGCACCATGAGGGACGGGTATGCAAAGTCGGCCAACATCGCTGTCTATAAAATAGGTGACGTTGATTGACGGCGCAAGAGCAAAACGGAATTCAAAATTCGCCGAGCAGCATTACCTCAGGTTCGAGGTCAATCGAATACGCCTTCAGGGCGGCGGCCCGGGCCTCGACTATCAGGGCCATCATGTCCGCGGCGCTCGCGGCTCCGACGTTGACGAAAATGTTGGCATGTTTCAGGCTGACCATCGCGTCGCCTATCCGCCGGCCCCGGAAGCCAAGTTCGTCGAGTATCTTGCCGCTGGGGCGCCCGAATGACCGGTCGTTCTTGAAGAGGCTGCCGGCGCTCGGCCAATCGAAGTGTCCCTTGGCGCGGCGGTCGGCTTCCAGCTCGGCCATGCGGGCCGCCATGGCCGGCCGGTCGCCAGGCGCGAGCCTGAAAGTGGCGCCGACGATGACGGCTCCCGCCAGCCGGCCGCCGTGCATGAACGGCGTCCGTTTGTAGGACCACTCGGACCTCTCGATGCCTGTCGAACCGATGTCGCCCAAGCCTGGATCGATGAATTCGACGCTTTCGATCACGTCGGCGAATTCGTGCTCGTAGCAGCGCGCGTTCATGAATACGGCGCCGCCTGTGGAGCCTGGCAATCCGGAAGCAAATTCCAGTCCCGACAGTCCCTGCTCCAGGCCCTGCCCGACGAGCGAGGTGACCGGGATTCCGGCGCCTACCCGGAGCATGTTCCCCGGGACGGCGCGGGTCGTCCGGAGCAGCCCGGTCGAAGCGACGATGCCGCGCACACCCCGGTCGGCGACAAGCAGGTTGGCTCCGCCGCCCATCACGGCCAGAGCCACGCCCTCGGCGCGCGCTGCCGCCATCAACGAGGACATCGCCTGGGGGCTTCTCGGCCGTACGAAGGCGTCGGCGGGCCCGCCTATCCTGAAGGTCGTATGGCCGGCCATCGGCTCGTCGAAAGCGACTTCTGCGTCGATATTGCATTTATCGATGAATTTCCGTAGTGTAGACATGCTTGTTGCATGCTATCCCAACTTGTGCGATGTGTTAATACGTAATTTTGCCATGAAAGTGAATATGGCCACGAAGGCACGGTGCGAGCCTGCGCACTGCTCGGTTCGCACCGTGTCTCCGTGGCATAATTCTTAATTTATTCTTTGCTTAGTCAGCGCATAATTTGAAAGGAGGACCGTATGGGCTTACGACTCTACAACACGCTCGGACGATCCTTGCAGGCATTCGAACCGATCACCCCGGGCGCCGTCGGCTTCTACGGCTGTGGCCCGACCGTCTATAACTACGCGCACATAGGCAACCTCCGCGCCTACGTCTTCGACGATGTCGTCGCGCGGTCCCTGCGCTACCTCGGCTACGAGGTGAAGCACGTGATGAACATCACCGACGTCGGCCACCTTACCGGCGACGACGATTCGGGCGAGGACAAGATGGTCAAGACCGCAGCCCAGCGCAACAAGAGCGTGCTCGAGGTGGCCCAGTTCTACACCGACGCGTTCTTCGCCGATACCGAGCGCCTTAATATCGAGCGGCCGACCGTCGTCTGCAAGGCGACCGACCATATCGCGGACATGATAGCGCTGAT
>PGXR01000144.1 GCA_002839245.1 Spirochaetae bacterium HGW-Spirochaetae-7
GTGGCCTCATAGCCTGGCGCGCCCATGGGCAGGCCCGGCACCGCCAGGCCGCGCGCCTTCGGCTTTTCCTTGAGCAGGATGGCGCCGAATATTGCGGTGTATATGGGCGAACCGTACTGCAGGAGTATGGCGTTGGCAGCGGTCGTAGCCTTGTTCGAATAGATGAAGAGGAGCATCGTCGCGGAGCTGGCTATGGCCGCCCCGACCTGAGGCCCCGAAAAGGTGAATTTTGGCTTGCGTATCCAGATGAGGAGGAATATCGCCGCGACGAGGCTGCGTCCGCAAGCGATGGCGAAGGGGTTCCAGTCGACCAGCTTGATGAGCAGTCCGGCAAGGCTCCAGAAGAAGGCGGTAGCGGCAATAGCGAGTGCGCCGAGGCCGCGCTTCTGTTCGTTCATGTTCATGGGCGGCATAGTATCCCGGGGTCTAGGTTCAGGGCAATGGAGGCGCTTGCGTTTCTATGCATAGTTATGCTAGCATCCTTTTGCCGATGGAGGAGCGATTCCCGACAATAGCCTGGTCGAGGGTGCGGAACCCGTTGACGCCGGTTGAAAGGGGAGGATCGCCGAAGGGTTCGCGGAACCGCATCCGCAACCTTGGACGTCCGGGTCAATACCCGGCGGCTGTCGCGGGTCTAAATCTACCAGAGGTCCGCGAAGTGCCAAAGGAACGATGGCTCGATGTATTCCGCATGGCATGCGCCAGCGGCAAATGTCCTGGCATCCGACCCACGCGCCCTCCCTCGGATTGGAGGCGCCATGGGCACTCTTCGATCCGCGGGTTCGCACGCGAGACAAGTCTCGCCTCGAATCCGTTCGTGCTGTACCGGCTACGGCCTTTTCGTACGCATTTTCGGGCGGGGACGGCCTTTGCAGCAATGACTGAACGGATGAAAGCCTCGTGACCGCTTCTGAACTGCACGACTATTATTTCCTCGATGCAGGTCGGGCAGACGAGGACGTCGCATTGCGCCACGACTGGCACTTTGCCCATGCAGCCCTGCTCGACGCTCTCGAGTCAGGGGAAGTTTCGGCCACCGAGCTAGGAGATGACGGGCGCTGGAGGGCGGTGCCTTGGGTCAAGGCCGCCATCCTCGCGGGATTTCGCGCCTCCACCCTCGTCGAACAACCGGCGTGGCCGGGCGGCGCGATGGACAAGTCGGCTTTTCCGCCCCGCGTCTTCACGCCGGACGATATGGTGCGCGTCGTACCCGGCGGAACGTCGGTCAGGAGGGGAGCATGCATTGCCTCGGGAGTCGTGATCATGCCGCCATCGTACGTCAACGTAGGCGCCGTCGTCGGAGCGGGCTCGATGGTCGACAGCCATGTCCTCGTCGGCTCGTGCGCCCGCGTCGGAGCAGGCGTCCACCTGTCGGCCGGCGTGCAGCTGGGAGGCGTGCTCGAACCGGTGGGCGCCCTGCCGGTAGTCATCGAGGACGGCGTTTTCATAGGCGCCCAGTCGGCGGTACTCGAAGGCGTGGTGGTTCGGCAACGGGCGGTGCTGGCGCCGGGTACCGTGCTCTCCGGCGCGCTTGTCATATACGACCTGGCCTTGGGGCGGGAACTCCGGGGCGAGATTCCCCCGGGCGCCGTCGTCGTTCCGGGGTCCAGACCAGCCTCCGGAGTTTTTGCCCGTGACCGCGGTATACAGCTCTACGCCCCCTGCATCGTCAAGTACCGCGACGATAGGACAAGCGCCTCGCTCGTCCTCGAGGAAGCCTTGCGGTGAGGCAGGCGAAACGGCTCGCGCCCCTTGTACCGTCGCCCATCCGGGCGATGGGGGCTGGTGCGCCCGAAGGTTGCATCTCGCTCGGCTTGGGTGAACCATCCTGGCCATTGCCCGATGTCGCGATACCGGGCATCACCGCATCGCTCCAGCCTGGCCAGGCGTGCCTCTACGGGCCGAATGCCGGCACGCCGGAGTTGCGTTCGGCCCTGGCTGCCTACCTGAGCCTCTCCGAGGATAGCTTCATGCTGGCTGCCGGGAGCCAGGCCGCGCTGTTCGCCCTGTTCCAGGCATGGGCGGGCGATGGCGACGATGTGCTCGTGCCGGACCCGGGCTTCGTCGCGTACCCAACCTTGGCGGCGCTCGCGGGTGCCAGCGCAAGGCCATACCCACTGGCCGACGACGGCCGCCTCGACCCCGATGCGTTCGTCCGCGCCCTCGCCGCCTCGCCACGCGCGAGGCTCGCCGTCGTCAACCACCCCGCCAATCCCACGGGAGCCGGCTCGGACCCTGAAGCGCTGTCGGCCGTCGCCAGTGCTTGCGCGTCCAGGGACGTCGTCCTCGTGTCAGACGAGGTGTACCGCGAACTCTACCTCGGCGGAAAGCCCGCGGGAATCCTCGACGGCGGCCTCCTGCCCGGTGTAGTAGCCCTGGGCTCGATGAGCAAGGCCTTCGCCGCACCAGGCCTCCGCGTCGGCTGGGCATTCGGCGATCCTGCCGTCCTCGCGCCGGCCCGCCTCGTCCACAACGCCATGACGAGCTGCCTGTCCCGCCCTGCTCAGGCCGCCGCCGCCGCGCTCCTCGGCGACGCGGCGCGGGTTGTGGCCGAATCGAGGCGGCAACTCGCTCTCAGGAGGTCGGCATTCGAGGCAGCGTACTCCGAGGCCTTTCCGGCAGAGCCGCTTCCCGCGTTGCCCGCAGGGGGCTTCTATCACTGGATGCGATTGCAGGAACTCGACGGCGAGGACGAAATGGCCTTCTGCCTGAGGCTCCGCGACGAGGCGGGCGTCATTATCGTGCCCGGCATCGCCTTCGGCTCCCGCGGATCGGGTCGGGTGCGGCTATCGTGGGCCGGCCTGCCCGGGGATATCCGCGAGGGCGTGCGGCGGCTGGCGACATTCCTGAAAGCCGGACGCATCCCTGCCTGAGCGTGCGGGCCGAACTTGCGCTGACAGCGCAGCGGCGCTAGACTTGGTTGTCGTTTCGA
This sequence comes from Spirochaetae bacterium HGW-Spirochaetae-7, assembly GCA_002839245.1. Lineage (GTDB taxonomy): Bacteria > Spirochaetota > Spirochaetia > Treponematales > UBA12059 > SZUA-370. The sequence continues at coordinate 2,933 of PGXR01000144.1, forward strand.
AAGGAGGACCATGTATTGCGCCGCCCCTTTCCTGGATGAAATCCACGCCGCATTTTCCCGCGACCGGCGGACGAATATATGAACCCGGGAAGCCCCGTCGTGGCTCCGGTTTTAGACTGGAGCGGTGCGTTGTACCTCGTTCCCTACCTGCTGGCTGCCATTTTCCCCTTGTTTATGGGAATCTTCGTGCGCAGAAGGAATCACGCGCCAGCCAGCGGCACTTTCGTGGCGATGCTTTTTGCGCAAGCCTTCTGGTCATCGGCATCCGTGATGGAAATACTCGCTCCATCATTGGCGATGAAAGTATTCTGGGACGATCTTCAATACTTGGCCGTGGGGTTGGTAGCCGTCCTGGCGCTAGCCTTCTCGTATCGCTACGAAGGTGCCTGGTTCAAGGGCGGGCGGCGCACCTTGCTGCTCCTCTTTCTTTTTCCCCTGGCGGCCTGGATATTCGCCGCTTCCAGTTCGTTGCACGGACTGCATAGGGCCGATGCGACCATAGATTCGACGATACGTTTCGGCGAGCTTCTATACACGTTCAGCGGGCCGATGCTGGTGCTCCTCATCCCCATTTATGGCATGTCCGTATACGGCATAGCCCGTCTTTTCCTCCACGCCATGCATTCCCTCGGATCGAGGAGGAACGGAGCGCTGTGCGCCGCCGCCGGATTGGCGTTGCCGCTTCTCGGCACGGTGCTCACGATTTCCAGGGTCAGGATATACGGGCGGCTTGAATCAAGCTCCCTGTGGCTAGTCGTGGGCGACCTGCTGATCGCGCTCGGGCTTTTCCGTTTCCGCATGGCGGGAATCCTTCCCGTCGCCCGGCAAAGAATCGTCGAGAACCTGCATGATCCGGTAATAGTCATCAGCGAGGAAGGATACATCGTCGACCATAACGACGCCTTCGAAACGTTGATCGGCGCGTCTTTCGGCAAGTTCGGCAACCGCAGCGCCAGGGAATTGCTTTCCGCCCGCTTGGGCGCTTGCCTGGCTCTCCTGGACGACAGCTCCAGGGAAATTGAAGTGACGCTCGACGGGAATGGACCGGAACTCCATTATTCCGTCAGGGTTTTTCCGGTGATCAGGCACGAGCGGGCATGGATCATGGTGTTCCGCGATATCACCGAGCTCAAGAACGCCGAAAACAAGCTTCGGTCACTTTCCATGGAGCTGGAAAAAAAAGTGGAGGAGCGTGCTCTGGAGCTCGAAGTGGAAGTGAGGCAACGCAGGCAAAGCGAGGAGCGGCTTACCGAGCTCAACGCTGAGATGAACAATACCAGGAAGGAGATAATGATAACCCTCGCCGGCGTGGTGGAGAATCGCGGCATCGAGACGGCAAGACACGTGGCAAGGGTCTCGGAGTATAGCCGTCTGCTTGGAAAGGCATACGGCCTTCCCGAGATCGAGGCTGATATGCTGGCTAATGCGGCTTCGATGCACGATATCGGAAAGATAGGAATTCCTGACGCGATCCTGAACATCCAGGGAAACCTGAGCCCGGATGAAATCACGACCATGCGTTCGCATGCCCGGATCGGCGAAGAGATACTCCGGAACTCGGATGATTCGCTACTGGTCTCGGCGGCGCGCATCGCGCTCGAGCATCATGAGAACTGGGACGGTACCGGCTATCCGGACGGCAAGAAGGGGCTCGGTATATCGCTCGAAGCGCGGATCGTAGCGGTTTCCGACGTTTTCGATTCGCTCGCGACTTCGCGTTCGTACAGGAGCGGTTGGGAGATAGACGAAATCCTCGAGTATTTCAGGACGAGGCGCGGGATACTCTTCGATCCGGCCCTGGTCGACATCCTGTTCGCCAATCTCGATGCGCTGCTTGCCATCGCTGACAAGTATTCCGACGAACCGGACGATGAGTTCGGCAACCTGGTCGAGGTGGCACAATGAACGTCGATGCTGGCGTCATGGATTATATTGGACTGCTGCCGTACCTTGCGTCCGCCTTGCTGTCCCTCGGACTTGCGGTACTGACACTGAAGAGAATCGGGAACCCGCTCGTCCGTTTGTTCTCGACAGTGCTGTGGCTTGAATTCGCGTGGACGGTCATGCTGCTTTTCGAGATGGTCTCTCCGGGGTTGCGCCTGAAAATTCTGTGGGACGACCTGCAGTTTCCCGTTTCCATTGCCAGTCCGGTACTGTTCCTGCTGTTCGCGCGCAAAGCGGGCGACCGGGCAGACCTTTCTCCCGGACAGATAGGGTTGCTCATGCTTCCCGCGGCCATTTCCTCGATAGCCGCGTTCTCCGACCCTTTCCTGGGACTCGTGAGAGTGTCGCCCTGGCTCGATGCTTCGGTTCCGTTCGGTGAACTCGTGTATGGCTTTACCGTCTTGGATTATATAATATTCGCATATTCATACGCTCTTCTGTTCGTTTCAATGGGGATTCTCCTGCGTTCATATCCCCCGGTTTCCGCGTCAGCCCGAAGGAAATATGATCTCGTCATCCTGGGCTTCGTTATTCACATAGCGGGGACAATTCCCGCGATTCTCGATGTCCGCATCTTTGGCCACAGGGACAGTTCCCCGATATTCTTTGCGCTGGGCAACCTCTTCATCTTCACCGCGTTGTTCCGTTTCAACCTGTTCAGCCTTGTCCCCATCGCCCGCAGGGTCCTGGTCGAAAGCCTCGGTGATCCTATAGTCACGTTCGACGGCGCGGGCTATATCCTGGACATCAACCATGCTTTCGGCCGGCTCCTGAACGTTTCCGGCAATCGCCTGCGGGGGAGGAACCTCCAGGAAGCGCTGTCTGCCTGGCCCGAAGCGATCCGGCTCCTCCTCGATGATTCAGGTCACGCCGAGCACATGGAGAAAAACTGCGCCTATTCTGACGACAGGGGGCGACACGTATATCGGATAACCGTAAGCTCATTTCCCGGGGCGGTCAGGGATTCAGGGACGGAATTGTGCAAGGTCGCCCTCTTCAGGAACATAACCGAGATCGTGGCCGTGGAGAGGCAGTTGCAGTCATGGAACCACGAGCTCGAAGGACGGATAGAAGCGAGGCTCAAGGACCTCGAACAGGAAGTCAAGCGCAGGCGGGCGGCTGAGGAGGGACTCATACGGGTCGGAGAAAAAATCGTTAAGTCCCAGAAGGAAATCCTGGTGACGCTCTCGGAGGTTGTGGAAAACCGTTCGCCTGAAACCGCGAACCATGTCCTGAGGGTAGGCGAGTATTCGCGCATCCTCGCAACGGCACACGGCCTCTCCGACGAAGGAGTAGCGCTCATAGTCGATGCCGCGCCACTCCACGACGTTGGAAAGATAGCCGTACCGGATTCCATCCTTAACAAGAACGGAGCGCTCACCGCCGAGGAGATGGCAGTCATGAAGACTCATACTACCGTCGGATACCGCATCCTTGGCTCATCGGGGCGATCGATAATACGGGCAGCCGCCATCATAGCCCTCGAGCACCATGAGCGATGGAACGGTGAAGGCTATCCCGCCGGCAAGGCGGGTACCGCCATTTCTCTCTCGGGCAGGATAGTATGCGTCTGCGACGTATTCGACGCCCTGGCAACAGCGCGTACCTACAAACAACCCTGGGACTTGTCCCGCATGCTTGCATTCTTCGCCGAGGAATCCGGCAGGATGTTCGACCCCGACCTGGTCGCGATACTGCTCGCGAACGTTGCCCTTTTCCAGAAAGTCGCGGCCCGCTTCCCTGACGCCGCGATGGATTCGTGTCGGTGATCCGGGGCTACGAGCGCGCGTCAAGATTACAGATACGGCGAAAACAGGCGTGCAAGGCCATTGCGGATTCGTACCGGCGCTGGCATTGAGCGTAGCTCCTTGGCCGTGAGGGCGTGGCCTGCCGCAATCCGCTTGTCCGCCAGCTCTTCCAGTCCGCGCGCGAGGGCGGGATCGTAACATTCGAGGTTGTACTCGAAGTTGAGCCGGAGGCTGCGCGGATCCCAGTTGGTCGACCCGATCAGGGACCAGATGCCGTCGACGGTGAATATTTTCGTATGGTCGAAGGGCGGGGGTGACAGGAAGACCCTGCAGCCGCGGTCGATGAGGTCCGCCAATTGGGGCCCCATCGCCCAATCCATGAATACCAGGTTGCTTTTACCGGGCAGTACTATGTCGACCGTGACTCCGCGGAGGGCGGCGGTCTTGAGGGCGGCCGTCAGGGCTTCGTCGGGCAGGAAATAGGGTGTCACGATACGCGCCCGATACTGTGCTGCTGCGAGAGCTCCGAGCATGATGATCTGCATGTTGTCCATGGTCGAGTCGGGACCATCGGGGATGCTTCTGGCGAATACCGGGCCGTCCTCTGGCGGATTCGCGAACCACACAGGGCCTGAAAGCTCGCCGCCGGTGCTGAAACTCCAGTCCATCGCAAAGTCGCTCTGCAGTTCGGTGACTATCGGTCCGGTTACTCGAAAGTGCAGGTCCTGTATCGGATTTTCGGGATTCCTGGAAACCAGGTTGCCTTCGGCGATGTTCATGCCGCCGGTAAATCCGGTCAACCCGTCGACCACCATTATCTTTCGGTGGTCGCGAAGGTTGGCATACCTGATGAAGTGCTTTCCGCGAGTCGGAAGGAAGACGGCGGAAGCCACGCCAGCCCGGCGGAGCGCCTTGATCATGTCCACCTTGCTGTAGCGGGCTCCCAAGGCGTCGATCAGTACCCGGACTTCGACGCCGCGGCCGCCGGCGGCTGCCAGGGCTTCCAGGAAAAGCCGGCCCGCGCTGTCGCAATCAAAAATATAGCTTGACATCGTCACCGAAACGCTGGCGCCATGGATAGCAGCTATCATCGCTGGATACGCCCCGTCGCCGTCTATCAACGGCTCCACGGTATTGCCGGCCAGGAGCGGGCGCCTGGTGACCGTCTCGGCGAGCAGGTTCATGCCCCTGAAGCCTGAATGCGCCGCCTCGTCGAGCTTGGAGGACAGCCGGTCCCGTGCGATGGCGCGCGTGGACAGGCCCAGGTTCGCTCCGGCCCTGTTGACGCGGTTGATGCCCAGGAGAAGGTACAGGAACGAACCGAAAAGCGGGGCGAGCCAGGAAAGCCCTATCCACCCGATGGCGGACGGGACGCT